>CAMHPW010000001.1 GCA_946187095.1 uncultured Clostridia bacterium
AGGAACATTCGAAGAAACAAGTTATCAAAGACAAATATTTTCTCAAGGATCAAGTCGACCTCAAATAGTAGAACAATCTAAAACCCAAACCGCAACAGGTTCAGCCTTGCCCAAATTAAAAGCGAATAAATCCGAATCAAGACTAGTAACCAAGACAAAAATAGAATCAACTTCAGGACCACAAACAACCGAATCAACTACTACAAAAACAAGAACAACAAAAACTACAACAACAACAAAAACAGAATCTTCAAAGCCTGCTCAATCAGTCACAGCAAAAGCTGAAAAAATCACTGAAACAACAATGAAAAGAAGAAACGAAGGTACAGGCATCAATTCGCTGTAGACAAAAGCATATATTTCATGTTAAAATGTTACAGCGGAAATATTCCTGTGTAACGCACAACTTTTTTCTACCTATTAAATCTTATTAGTTATTGCCCGCTTTGTCAATATCAAATTTACAATTTTACTATTTGTTCATATTTTATTATCAAGTTGTTAATATTTTATGCATTTCACATAATAAAAAGGAGAGATTCTTCATGCCTGAAAGAAAATTTGCCGTGATAGGTCATCCTATCGGACATACCATGTCACCGTTTATCCATAAAAGGCTCTTTGAACTTGCCCATGCAGACGGTGAATATGCTATTTTCGATGTATCACCTGATGAATTGTCCGTCAAAATCAAAACTCTCGATGAACTGTCGGGATATAATATCACCATTCCGAATAAACAGGCGATCATCCCATATCTTGACAGACTCGACAAAAAAGCCGCTTTATACGGCTCTGTCAATACCGTCAGAAACGGCTCGGAACGTGTCGGATTCACAACTGATCCGAATGGCTTTCTCAAAGCCCTTGCATATGCCGATATCAGTTTCAGCGGCAATATTGCCATCATAGGCTGCGGCGGTGCGGCAAGGACATTTCTCTATGAAGCCGCCCTTGCAGGCTGTCATATCACTCTCGCTGCCCGTGATATCGGCAAGGCTGATGTCCTTGCAAAAGAGGCTGTCAGTAAAATTCCCGATGCCGATATCAGCACCTGTCTGATATCCGATTTAAACGGAGAATTCGATTTGCTGGCAAATGCTACACCTGTAGGAATGTATCCCCATGTCGATCACATTCCTGTAAGTGACAAGGCTCTTGCCAAATGCAAAAACGTCTTTGATGCGATATACAATCCGCTTGAGACAGTTCTGATACAGAAGGCTAAAGCTAACGGCTCGAATGCAGTGGGCGGAATGTCCATGCTTGTATGGCAGGCTGTAGCCGCCCATGAGATATGGGACGGAAGCACTTATGATATCAATGACATTGACCAATTGATTGAGGACAGTGCGGTTGAAATGAAAAAGATTTTTTATAAATGAGGAATGGAAAAATGAAAAAGAAAAATATCGTTTTATGCGGATTCATGGGCAGCGGCAAGAGTACCATCGGAAAACTGCTTTCACGCAAAATGGGCATGGCATTCGTTGACCTTGACGCTTATATAGAGAAAAAGGAAAGTAAATCCGTTTCACAGATATTTGCCGACAGCGGAGAGGACTATTTCCGACAGCTTGAAAGAGATGCCGTAAAGGAATTGGCATATAAAAAAAGCATAATCCTTGCGACAGGCGGCGGCACTCTGACATTTCATGAAAATGTTGCTGTTCTCAAAAATGCGGATAATAAAATCATTTTGCTGGATTTGCCCGTAGAAGTCGTTTCAAAGCGTCTGAAAGGCGATACCAAACGCCCTCTTTTGAATCGTCCCGACAAGGAGCAAGTCATGCGTGAACTGTATGAAAAGCGTCTGCCGCTTTACAGGAATGCGGCGGATATTGTCGTGAATGCGTCCAACTCTCCCATGCAGGTCTGCATGGAAATCATGGCAAATCTTTAACGCAACGCTTTAAAGTGATAAAATTTCTACTTGACAAATCGGAAAAATAGTATTATCATTCTGTTTGTAAAAATAATTTCAGAAAGGAAATGTTACCGTGAAAACTTTGTCTGCACGATTTTTCAATAGCTTCCGCTCATGGTATTTTACATGGGCAAGTCATTTGTGCAGTCATGAAAAAGCGGTCATTCCTTGTTATCAGTCCGTGTGTATTTAGATATATATACATACTGAATTTGTTTATCCGACGGAATCCGCAGAGGGTTCCGTCTTTTTATTTTATCAAAAATTTTTGGAGGTCATTGAAATGATTATCGTACTGAAACCGAATGCCGAAAAGGAAAAAATCCTGCTTTTGAAAAATGCTTTGGAAGAAAACTACAAAGTTACCGTCAATACTTGGGTAGGCGTGGAATCGACCGTACTCGGACTGATAGGCGATACCACTCACATTGATGAAGACTGGGTATATGCTCAGGATGTCGTTGAAAACGTCAAGCGTGTGCAGGAGCCGTATAAAAAGGCGAACCGTAAATTTCACCCCGACAATACCGTGATAGAACTCCCCACAGGTCAGAAGATCGGTGACGGCAGTCTCTGCATTATGGCAGGTCCCTGTTCCGTTGAAACGGAGGAACAAATCAATTACGTTGCACAGAGAGTGAAAGAAGCAGGTGCGACTTTTTTAAGAGGCGGTGCATTCAAGCCCAGAACGTCACCCTACTCATTTCAGGGCTTGAAATCCGAAGGCTTGGATTTGCTCAAAGGTGCAAGAAAAGTGACAGGCTTGCCTATCGTGACGGAAATCATGCGTGTATCGCATATCGATATGTTTGAAAGTGTGGATATTATACAGGTCGGTGCAAGGAATATGCAGAATTTTGAACTTCTCAAAGAACTCGGCAAAATCGACAAGCCGATTTTATTGAAAAGAGGTCTTTCCAGTACGATAGAAGAATGGCTGATGAGTGCGGAATACATCATGGCAGGCGGCAATAACAAAGTTATCTTGTGCGAGAGAGGTATCAGGACTTATGAAACCGCTACAAGAAATACACTTGACTTGTCGGCAGTGCCTGTTATCAAGAAAAAGTCACATTTGCCCGTAATCGTCGATCCGAGCCATGCCACAGGAAAATCTTCACTTGTCGAGCAGATGTCGCTTGCAGCGGTTGCGGCAGGGGCTGATGGCTTGATGATAGAAGTACACAACGATCCCAAACATGCCCTTTCGGACGGTGCACAGTCATTGACTCCCGAACAATTTGATATCGTTGCCAAAAAAGTTTTTGCCCTCAAAAAAGCCTACGATGAAATAATGAGGAATGAGGAGTGAGGAATTAACAATAACATGAAGTTGACTTCATATTTGATATTTCTATTGCAGAATAATGCAGGGTTTGCAGGGTTATACTATTCCTTTCATGAAAAAAAAGAAAAATCAAAATTTATATAAAAAGTATGTATCAACTATGCAAACTATGCATTATGCGAATAAAGAATTATAAAATGTATTGTTGACGATACATTCAAAATATTATATAATATCTTCAAATAGGCGAAAGTGAGGATTTATATCAATGAATGTAGTAGTTGTGGGATTGGGAATTATCGGCGGTTCAATGGCAAAGGCTGTTTCGGAATATACGGACTGCCATGTCATAGGCATCAACAGAAGTGACGAGGCACTTCAGAAGGCAATGGAATGCGGTGCAATAGATGAGATTGGCACATTGGATTCTCTTAAAAAAGCCGATTTGATTATATTGGGCGTATATCCCGAAGTGGCAGTCGAATTTATCCGCAAAAATGCACACAGGATTCCGAAAGACTGCATTGTGACGGATACTTCGGGAATTAAGTCAAAGATATGCCCTGCACTGTCGGCAATCGCCGATGAATACGGATTCACGTTCATAGGCTGTCACCCGATGGCTGGAAAAGAAAAAAACGGCTTTGACGTATCGGAAGCAACGCTTTTCAGGAATGCAAGCTGTATTATATTGCCATGTAATGCACCTCAGGAAAAAGTTGACTTTTTATCGGACTTCATGATGAAATTAGGTTTCGGCAGGGTTGTCTATACCACGCCTGAAGAACATGACAGAATGATATCTTTCACATCACAGTTGCCCCATGTGATAGCCTGTTCGTATGTATTCAGCCCGTGCTGTCCGAATCACAAGGGCTTTTCGGCAGGCAGTTACAGAGATGTTTCAAGAGTGGCGAATATCAACGGGGTTTTATGGTCTGAATTGTTTATAGAGAATAAAGAGCCTTTACTTGCTGAAATAGATACGTTTATCGGCAATATGACGGAGATAAGAAATGCCATTGAAAAGGGCAGCAGGCAGGAATTGGCTGAGTTGCTGAATAAAGGAAAGGAAATAAAGGAGATGTTGGGGGAATGAAAAAGGTTGAAGTGAAAACAGGCAGACCTTATGATATACTCATCGAACACGGTATTCTTGACAATGCAGGGGAACATATCAGACCGCTTACCAAAGCCATCAGAGCGGTTATTATCAGCGATACGAATGTTTCACCGATCTATTCCGACAGGGTGAAGGATTCTCTTGAAAAGAGCGGTTTTGAAACGTCTGTATTTGTCTTTGAAGCGGGGGAGAGTTCCAAAAGGCTTTCCACGATAGAAAAGATGTATACACATCTTTTTGAAAATAATATCACAAGGACGGATATCATAGTGGCATTGGGGGGCGGTGTCACAGGAGATATGGCAGGTTTTGCGGCGGCGACGTATTTAAGGGGAATCGACTTTGTACAGATTCCGACAAGTCTGCTGGCACAGGTGGATTCTTCCGTAGGCGGCAAAACCGCCGTTGATTTGCCGGCAGGTAAAAATTTAGTGGGTGCATTCTGGCAGCCGGTATTGGTTCTGATAGATCCCGATACTTTGCATACACTTCCCGGAAAGTTCTTCAAGGACGGCTTGGGAGAAGTCGTGAAATACGGCTGTATCAGGAGTGCAAGCCTTTTTGAAAGGCTTGAAAACGAAAATGCCAGAGATTTCATTGACGATATCGTTTTTGAATGCGTTTCGATAAAAAGAGATGTTGTGGAACATGATGAACGTGACACAGGGGAGAGGGCAATACTGAATTTCGGTCATACACTCGGTCATGCCCTTGAAAAGCTGAACGGCTATACGAATTTGACTCACGGTGAAGCGGTTGCGGCAGGTTCTGCTATTATTACACGCATTTCGGAACGTCACGGCTTGACGGCACAGGGTACGGCACAGCGTCTTGAAAATCTGCTGAAAAAATATGACTTGCCTGTAACGTCTGAATTTTCGCTGGCGGAGATAGTAAATGCCACTCGTGGTGATAAAAAGAGTACAGGCAAAAGCATCAAATTTGTTTTCCTGAAAGAGACAGGGGAATGTTTTGTACAAAAAATCAATACAGCGGATTTCGGTGAATTTTTCGGAGAGTGACGGATATAAAAAAGCGGAACAGAAAATCTGTTCCGTTTTTTGAATTTTTATAATAATATCAGCCGCCGAATTCTATCATCTTATTGATACATTTAACGGCTTTTTCGATGGTTTCAGAGGAGAGTTCTATGATCTCGCCGCCCTCGCCTTTGCAGCAGTCAAGAACGTCAATAAGAGTAGTTGCTTTCATGTTCTCGCAAATGAGAGATTTTGAAAGGAAATAGAATTTCTTGCCGGGACATTCATACTGGAGATGTTCGGCAATACTGTTTTCAGTGCCTATGATGAATTCCTTTTTATCGGACTTTTTGGCGTAATTCATGATACCTGCCGTTGAGCCTATATAATCGGCTAATTCTGTCACTTCAGGTCTGCATTCGGGGTGAACGAGCAGTTCTGCATTGGGGTGAAGTGCCTTGGCAGTTTCAGCGTGTTTTCTCGTGACAGCCGCATGAACGGGACAGCCGCCCTGCAGGAGCTTGATATTTTTATCGGGCAAGGACTTTGCCACGAATGCACCCAGATTGCAGTCGGGGATAAATAAAATATTTTTATTTTCGATTTGCCTGACGATCTGAACGGCTGATGACGATGTGACACACACATCACATACGGTCTTTAATTCGGCAGTTGTATTGATGTATGCTACTACTGTATAGTCGGGATATTGTGTTTTGATTTGTGAAATAATTTCTTTATCGAACTGTTCCGCCATGGGACAAGCCGCTATGGAATTGGAAAGAATGACGGTTTTTTCGGGGGACAGCATTTTGACGGTTTCCGCCATGAAGCGTACTCCGCACATTAAAACGGTTTTATTGGGGGCAGTTTTCGCCATTTTGCTCAGGGCATAGGAATCGCCCGTAAAATCGGCTATTTCAAGAATTTCCCTTGCCTGATAGCTGTGGGCAAGGATACAGATGTCCTTTTCTTTTTTCAGACGAATGATTTCGTCCTGCACTTCTCTGATATTCATATTGTTATCTTCCAATCTTTTAAAAATTGTCAAGTTTAAAGGGAAATTTGACAAGTATACTTGACATAACTCGACAGATGTGTTAAAATATCAAGCGTAGAGATCAGTCTTCTTTTCTGAAGACGGATTTGGGTGCGTTGCATATCGGACATGACCACGTTTCAGGCAGTTCTTCAAACGGTATGAGCGAATTTCTGTACTGATATTTGCATATCGTGCAGGTGTATTTTTCGGGCAGTTCCTCATGTTCGGGAATGTATGTAGGTGCATACAGAGGTGAAGTGCCTTTGATTTTATTTCTGTAGAAAGCGTAGGTCATGGGAGTGCCTTTGATTTTTTCACTGCCGGCGATAGGCTCTGCAATAAAGATAGTGTGAGTGATCGTTTCAACGGAATTTACGACTCTGCACAAAAACCAGCAGCAGATATCTTCCTGAATGACAGGTGCACCTTCCATGAGAATCTTGTGTTTGACATTGTTGAGTTTGTTGCCGTCACGTCCCGAATTGAAACCGAGTGCACCGATGACGGCACCCGATGTATTTTCGGAAAGGACGCTGACAGTGAACTGACCTGTTTTTTTGATACATTCGTTGGTGTAGTTGCTGTGGTTCACGCTGACGGCTATGGTTGTGGGATAGGATGATACCTGTACAACGGAGTTTACGATGCAGGCAGTCGGGGCATGGTCACCTTTTACGCCGAGTGCAAACATTCCGTATGAGAGCGATGTCAATATATTGTCATACATATAAAATTTTTCCCCCTCGTTTTTTTAGAATATAATACCATATTTCAAAGCGTTTTACAAGAGAAAATTTATAAAATTAGGAATGAGGAATGAGGAATGTGGAATTTTTTTATCCACATTCCCGATAGCCTATTGAAATACAAAAAGAACAAGTCCGTATATGATGGAAGTGACAATGCCGTAGACGATGACAGGACCGGCTATTACAAACATTTTTGCAGCGAGTCCGCCGATATAGCCTTCACTTCTGAATTCCATAGCAGGCGATACAACGGCATTGGCAAAGCCGGTGATGGGTACAAGTGTGCCTGCACCGGCAAATTTGGCGATATTATCATACCAGCTCAAAGCAGTGAATAAAGCACTTAAAAATATCAGTGAAATGCTTGTCAGACATCGGGCATCTTTGAGATTCATTCCCAAAAACTGATAAGTGTCCGTCAGAGCCTGACCGATGATACATATAAAACCGCCTGTCCAGAAAGCATTGAGGCAGTTTTTAAAGACCTTGCTTTTGGGCGAGATATTTTCAACCATATTGGAATATTCGTTTTGCGATATATTCATAAAAAAGTCTCCTTTGTGAAGTGTGGAAAGCTGAGAGTGGGGAAGTATTCCGCTTCCCTCTGCACTCTCCGCACTCCACTCTGAATATAATTTTGACCGATTATTTTTGATTTATTCGATAATGGAGTGTTGATTTTTGAAAGAAATTTATTTGGATAACAGTGCCACTACAAAGGTGTGTTCACAGGCTGTTGAAAAGATGACCGAAATGATGACGGAACATTACGGTAATCCTTCATCTCTGCATAGAAAAGGCTATGAAGCCCAGAAAGAATTGGAAGATGTACGAAAGACCGTGGCAGATTTTCTTTCGGCAGAGAAAGAGGAGATATATTTCACATCGGGCGGCACTGAGGGAAATAATACGGCTGTATTCGGTGCCGTCGGGGCATTGAAAAGGCGTGGCAACCGAATCGTCACGACTTCAACGGAACATTCTTCTGTGATAGAGAGCGTTCAGAAACTGGAAAAAGACGGCTTTGAAGTCGTTTATATCGATTCCGCTGATGAATTGACGAATGTTATCACAAAAGATACGATACTTGTGAGTATCATGGCGGTCAATAATGAAACGGGATTGATCAATCCCATTGAGAAAGTGAAAAAAATGATTGAAAAGGTAAATTCGCCTGCACTGTTTCACGTTGATGCTGTACAGGCTTTCGGAAAGATTCCGTTAAAGCCTAAAAAATGGGGGATAGATATATTGACGGCAAGTTCGCATAAAATACACGGTCCAAAGGGTGCAGGGATTTTATATTTGCGGAGAGGTGCAAGGATAGTGCCTTTGCACTATGGCGGTGAACAGGAAAGAAAAATCCGCCCTGGGACAGAGCCTTTGCCGAACATATGCGGCATGGGAGCGGCGATCAAAGCCCTGCCCGATATGAGTGAAGAAATGAGATTCATGCGTGAATTAAATATATACTGCCGTGAAAAGCTGAAAGATATCCCGAATGTGCATATCAATTCCGACGAAAGCTGTCTGCCGTATATACTGAATTTTTCGGTGATCGGGATCAAGTCGGAAACCATGCTGCATGATCTGGAAAGACAGGAGATATATATATCAAGCGGTTCGGCGTGTGCCAAGGGAAAGAAAAGCCATGTACTCAAAGCGATGGGACTGAGTGATGAAATCATCAATTCAGCTTTGCGTGTGAGTTTCTCAAGATACAATGAAAAATCGGATATCGATGAATTGGTAAAAGCCGTTGCAAATGCAAACAATACTCTTGCAAAAACAAGATAAACGTGATACACTTTTGGAAGACGTATTTTTAAGGAGATTTTCACAGATGAAAGAAATTATACTGATAAAATTGGGCGAAATCGTTTTAAAGGGACTCAACAGGAGAAATTTTGAGGACAGCCTGATGAAGAATCTCAAAAGGAGATTGGCAAAAATAGGCGAATTTCATGTGCAGATCGCACAGTCAACGATAAGTGTAAGCCCTGTTTATGACGATACAGACATGGACGAAGTGGAAGACTGTGTATCGAAAGTATTCGGCATAGCGGCATTTGCAAGGGCTTGCGTCACGGAAAAAGACCTTGACAGGATAAAAGAAGCGGCGGCTGAATATCTTGCGGATACGTTTGATTCTCCTAAGACTTTCAAAGTCGAGGCAAAGCGTTCGGACAAGAAATTTCCGTATAAATCGCCTGAAATCTGCGATGAAGTGGGCGGTTATCTGCTGGAGAAATTTCCCGATATATCCGTAGATGTGCATAATCCCGATGTCACTGTAACGGTGGAGATAAGGGATTTCGGTGCATATATCAGGGCAGGGCTGATAAGAGGTGCAGGCGGCATTCCCGTAGGCACGGGCGGAAAGGCTTGTGTACTGATATCGGGCGGTATCGACAGTCCCGTAGCGGCGTACATGATGGCGAAAAGAGGATTGGAACTGACCGCCGTACATTTTGCAAGTCCGCCTTATACGAGTATCAGGGCAGAGGAAAAAGTCGCTGAACTGCTGGAGAGAGTTGCAAAATACAGCGGCAGGATAAAGATGTTCACAGTGCCGTTCACGGAGATTCAGGAACAGATCAGAGAAAAGTGCAAGGAAGATTATTTTACGATAATCATGCGTCGGTTCATGATGGAGATAGCGGAAGAAATCGCAAAGAAAAACGGCTGTCATGCATTGATTACAGGGGAAAGTCTGGGACAGGTCGCAAGTCAGACGCTGTATGCCATAGGCTGTACGGACAATGCCTGTAATATGCCTGTATTCCGTCCGCTGATCGGTATGGATAAAGAAGAAATTATTTCAATTTCGAGAAAGATAGACACGTTTGAAGTGTCGATACAGCCCTATGAGGACTGCTGTACGGTATTCACGCCGAAACACCCGAAAACAAAGCCTGTGCTTGCGGAAGTGGTCAGAGAACAGGAAAAGCTTGACTGCAAGGGACTTGTTGAGAGAGCCGTTGAAGGCGTGAAGCTGACAAATATTGAATGATAGGAGTGAAACGGAATGAATGCGGAAATATACTTTCCGAGAGAAGGAAAGTCTTTCGGACGTACTGCCGAAAAGAGTTTTGAAGATACGGTCAGAAAACTCAATGAAATAAATGTCAATATTATTTATAAGACGGAAGTGAATCTGACGGAAAAGAGTATTGCCGAGGCACTGAAAGTATCGGAGTCGGGCGATGAAAATATCGGGCTTATTATGATCGCCGATGTACTTTCCGAGGACAGTCCCGAAAAGGCAAAGGAATTCTTTGAAAAAATGGGCATACTGGGAAAAATCCGGCGTATTGAGGCTGAATATCTCGATCCGTTTGATGACGGCAGCCAGAAACAACATTCCGCAAAGCAGTCCGAAAAGAAAAAGAAAAGGAAAAAAGACAAAAATTCCGATGAGCCGATCGATATATCACAGAGTATCGTGACGATCGAAAATCGCCCTGTATACGCCTATGCCGTGGAGTATAACAACAAGCTGCTTGTCATTCTGCCGAGATATGATGTGCTGAATATCGACTTCACAGCGGAATTGTACAGTGCAGCGAGTGCCGTTGCGAATCCGAGTTCCAAAGAGGCTTTCTGGAAAAGATTTATTCCCTGTGCAGGTGACGGACCGTTGGATGTTGTCAGAAAAATTATTTTGATCCTTGCAATATGTACTTTTGTGGTATCGTCATATATTCTGATACAGATGGTAATTGTCGAACCTGCCGCCAATGACGAGATCACGGACGGCATTAAGGAACTGTTGGTATCGACTACGGAAGGCGAACCCGATATCAATTCACCCAGAAAAGAGATATCCAAGCTGCCGACAGACGGCTCGGAAGGTGTCATATCCGATTTCACGCAGCTTCTCAAAGCCAATCCCGATACGATAGGCTGGATCAATGTCCCCAATACGATTATCGATTTCGTTGTCGTGAAGCCGCAGGACGGTGTTGACAGTGAATATTATCTCCACAGGGATTTCTACGGAAATTACTCGAAATACGGTACGGTGTTCATGGATTACAGAAGTTCTCTTGATTCAAAGAATCTGATCATACACGGACATCATATGCATGACGGAAGAATGTTTGCCGACCTTGCCAAGTACGTTGAAAGAGGAAACGGCTACGGCATCGATTTCTACAGGCAGACACCCGTATTTACGTTCAATACGATCTATGAAAAGAGCAAATGGAAGATCATAGCATTCTTCAAGACGAATACACTGGAATCGCAGGGAGTGCCGTTCAATTATCTCAGAGGAGATTTTGTCAGTGATTATGATTTCCTTGACTTTGTCTATCATTTAAGAGTGCGTTCACTGGTGAACTGCCCTGTTGACATCAATGAAAATGATACGATCCTGACGCTTTCAACGTGTTCGTATGACTTTGAGGATTTCAGGACGGTGATCGTGGCGAGAAAAGTCCGTGACGGTGAAACTGCCGATGTCGATGTTTCAAAGGCTGCGGAGAATCCGTCACCGCTCTATCCTGATGTATGGTATCAGACTTACGGCGGCACAAAGCCGAATGTAACATCCTTCCAGAATGCCTATAATAACAATGAGATCAGCTGGTATGACGGCGAAAAGCAGTGGTCTCTGAATGACGATGAAGAATTGGCAAGAGTGCTGAATGAAGGCAAGAAGAATGCCGAAAATATGCTCAGGGCATTCGTTGAAGAAATAGAATATGCCTATGAACAGCAGATGACGGTCAATGAACTTGTTGATCAATATATCGAGGAATTCAAAAATGCAGAGAGTGCGGCGGAAGTGAACAGACTCTATAATGAAGCCGTCACCGAGATCAGAAAGATCAAGACAAAGGATCAGGTCGATGCAGAAAGTTCCCTTGCAGCCGAGAACAGCCGCAGGGAAGCGGAAAAAGAAGCAAGCATACAGGCTCAGAATGAGCTGAAGGCGAAAAAGCAGTCTGCCGTATCGGAGATCAGAAGCTCTATTGCAGGAAATGAATACAGGATCAAGCAGGCTGATGAAGTCACAAAAATAATGGAAACGTATTCCAAGCAGATCAATGCATCCAAGGATATCGATGAAATAGAGGAACTCAAGAAAAAATGTATCGAAGAGCTTTCGAAGATCAGGACGGCTGAGGAAATGAATGAGGAAGAAAGCAAGGCTGCAGAAGAGGCTTCCAAGAAAGCGGCAGAGGAAGCATCAAAGAAGGCTGCCGAAGAAGCAAGCAGAAAAGAGGAAGAAAGAAAAGCTGCCGAAAGGTCTGCACAGGAAGTGGAAAATGCAAGAAGTGCAGCCGTTGAGGAAATTGAATCCTATGTCGATCCCAATGAACATCCTGCTGCCAGGACAAAGCTGCAGACGATCATCAGCAGTGCAAAGGCTACGATCATGGATGAAAGAATACTGACGACAGTGAGTGCGATCGAAAGCATGGTATCAAGCACCAAAAAGCAGATCGATGACTGTATCGCTGAATTGGAAGTTTCGGAAGAACAGTCTTCGGAAGAACAGTCTTCGGAAGAACAGTCTTCGGAAGAATCTGAAACAACAAGTATTCCTCCTGAAGAGACCAGTCCCGAAGGATGATCAAAAAAATCCCTGAATTATTTCAGGGATTTTTTGATGCAGAGCAACAGGATTGACAAATCCTGTTCAAAGTGATAAAATGGCAGGCGAGAATATGAAAAAGAGGTAATTGGAAATGGAATTCGATGTCATGAATATTTTATATTACTGTGCGGTGATACTGCTTTTCACGAAGCTGTTCGGTATCATCACAAGGCATTTCGGACTGCCGCAGGTGGTCGGGATGATCATAGCAGGTCTGCTGATCGGCCCTGCCATTGTCGGACAGCTTGGCTGGGGGGATTTCAGGGGGCTTGTCGTGCCGAGTCCTGTCGAAATGGATGTACTGAAGAGCTTTTCACAGATAGGCGTTGTGTTTATTTTATTTTCAAGCGGTCTGGAAACGGATTTCAATGAGCTGAAACGCAGCGGTGCTGCTGCAACGGTGATCGCTTTGGCAGGAGTTCTTGTTCCTGTTTTGTTTGGTACGGGAGTAGCCCTTTTGTTCATGGGCGGAGAGATGAGTCAGGCAAAGCTGATGAATGCGATCTTTGTCGGCATGATCCTTGCCGCAACGAGCGTAGGCATCACTGTCGAAACGCTCAAGGAATTGGGTAAATTGAATACCCGTGTGGGCACGACGATATTGAGTGCCGCCATTATTGACGATGTGCTTGGCATTATTTTATTAAGTGTCGTTACAGGTCTCAACGGCGGCGGAAATATCCTTACTACGCTTCTGAAAACGGTGGGATTCTTTGCATTTACCATCGGCATGGGTATGCTGCTCAGATTTGTATTCAAGTATTTGAGCAGTCATTATCCCCATAAACGCCGCACAGGTATATTTGCCCTTGCCATGTGTTTCTTTTTTGCCTTCTGTGCCGAAAAGTTTTTTGATATTGCCGCCATCACGGGTGCCTATATGGCAGGACTTGTGCTCAGCGGACTGAATGATACGGATTTTGTTGACAGAAAAGTAGTCATCAGCGGCTATATGATATTCACGCCCATCTTTTTTGCCTGTATCGGTATCAGTGCCGATTTCAGCAATTTCAAAAGTTCAGGTCTGGTCTTTGCCCTGATATTTGTGGCAGTGGGCATTATCGGAAAGATATTCGGCTGTTCACTTGCAGCGAGACCGTTCAGATATTCCCGCCGTGAATCGCTGACAGTCGGCTGCGGAATGATCGCAAGAGGAGAAGTTGCCCTTGCCATTTATGCGACAGGACAGAATCTGATCTGTTATGAGGGCAAAGAGCTTGTCGGCATTGATCCTCTTGTGCCTACGATTTTTTTGATCGTCATATCGTCGATCCTGTGTCCTGTTTTCCTGAAGCTGGTATTCAAAAATCAGAAGCATGAGACAGTTGCGGTAAACGAAAATATGACGACCATTCATACGGAGGCAATCGAAAATTCCCCTGTCGAATCCTGAAAAAAATCCCATCACAAGGCGGCTCTGTGTGGGATATAGGGTGGTTGCTTTCTGATTCGCCAAAAAAGAGGAGAGCGGAGAGGCTTATGCCTCTTCACTCTCTTTTTTATGATGTGACAGAATGGCTGCGGCGGCAGCCGAACCCACCATGATCAGCAGAAAAACGGGAATGTGCATCTTTATGCCTGTCGGCAGTATGCCGTCAAGTGTGTTGGTGACGGCAAGTGTTATATCGCTGTCAAGAACAAAGGTCTTTTCATTGACTGCTTCTGCAGCGGCAGTTCCCAATCGGAAGGAAGCAGTATAATTTTCACTGTTTTCCGATATGGTGACGTTTTTTCCTCTCGGCAGGGAAATGGTACAGGTATCGTTATGCTTCAGGGTGAATGTTCCGCCTGAACGGAGTTTGACTGCCTGTGAAATTCCGTTTTTTGACCACGCATATTCATCTTCGGCAGAGGCGTTTTCAACTGTCAGGGTGAATGTGAATTCCTGACCGATACTGCCGAAATTTCCCTTCACGGTCTTGGTGACGGTCAGCTTTGCAGGCGGCGTATTGGGAACGGTGAGGGAATAGGTGATGCTGTCTGTTCCTTCCACTGAAAGAAAGCTTTCATGTTCGGCACTGTCAATGACAAAATTGCCTGATCCCGAAATGGTAAAGATAATATCTGTATCAAGGGGCTGATAGTCTTTAGGAGGAGCAGTTTCGGTAAGATAATATCTGCCCGGAGGAAGTATGCCGTCAGAAAGCGGAACGATCCCGTCTGAATCGGTAACAAGATCACTGAAGCCAATGATGGGGGAGGTGTCCTTTACATAGCCGCCGATTCCCTGAACGCCTCGATAAAGGGCAAAATGGGCATTGCTGAGCGGCTGATGAGTCAGACCGTCCACTTTGGTCACTCTGAGAGTATATGGCTTGTTGAAAAAGTCGATATATGCCGTGATACCGTCATTCAGGTTTTTCCATGACTGCCATTGGGATTCATTTCCGCTGAGAGTGACATTTCCGTTGTCATCAATGGAAAATGTCGCTGAATTCGGCAAGCCGATATAGCCTGACGGAGGGGTGATCTCCGTGATCGTATAATCGATATTATGCGTAAAGTCATAGATCACAGCTATCCTGCCGTCAGAATCGGAAGTGAATGTGGCAAGTTCGGTATCTCCCTGTCTGAAAACAAATACACCGTTGGCAAGGGGTTCTCTTGTATACATATCATACAGGGTGAGTACGATGCCGCCCTCACGGACATTGGTGATCGTATTGGTTTTCATATTATCATGGGTTTGTTCGTCATATCTGACGGTATAGGAGAATGTATCGGAAATTCCTCTTTTGGAAACGATACCGACTTTTATTTTATCCTGATCATTCAGTCTGGTGATACTGTCATAGCCTGTGACGGTTTCACCGTCAGGGGCAAGAACGGGATTTTCAATTTTTACTTCATATATGGAATAATCATTTAATTCCGTTCCGGCTCTGAGCGAGTCGAAATAATAGCGTACAGAAGTGTCGGGATGGCTGATCTGTCTGACAGTACCTGCAACGAGTTCATTTTTGTAATAAACCGCTGTATAGACAGGATCATGCGAAGCGGCATAAAGGGTGTCAGTCCAGATCTTTTGGGCTTCCATGCCGCAGCCACGCTGATTTTTGATCAGCATGGACGGTGAATTGTTTTCTGTTACCTGTCCCATATTTTCGGGACTGCCCTCTGCAGCGAAATAGCTGTCACCGACTTTTTCATAGGAGATCAATTTGTAGCCAAGCGGGATTTCATAGTCTCTTTCCGTCACAATGAATTTTGTACCGACAGGAAGATTGGGAACATGAACGGTATAGCCCGCAGGTATTTTGGAAATGGCACCGTTCATGGATGTATCAAAAGTAACGGATTCCTTTTCGGAGGCTGTTAAAGCTGAGATATCGGCAATTTTGATCCCGACAGAAGCGAATGTCTGGGAATCGATATCCCATTTGCAGAGATAGCCTTCGGGGTTGGTGACATGATACTGATACATATTGGCAAGTGTGGGAGTATCTTCTGAATTTTTGGACAGCGATAAACGGAAACTGAAGGCAGTGGGATCATCTTCGGCGGTCAGTTCATGACCTGACTGATCGTACAGGACTTTTTTGAAACTCAGTGTACGGAGTGCATTGGGCTTCATATGGTTGTCAAAAACGACAGACGGTCTGCTTTTGATACTCTGCCAGCCCGAATCGAAGGATCGGCGGCTGGTATTGCCGTCAACGGAAGTTCCTGTGATATTGGCACCGTTTACATGAACACTGTCATATACATCCGTATTGATACCGCATTCGATCATGCGGTATTCCGTTGTTTTTTCGGGGAAATTGATATTGGCACTCATGCCGGGATTCAAAAAGTATACGGATTCATAGTGAGCCGTACTGTCGGGGGGAGTATAGTCTGACGTATAGCCGACTTTATGAGTAGAATCCTGATAAGTGACATTGGAAACGGAATCTGTATTTTTCAGCAGATGAATTTCATCTTTCTCATCTTTGTACCATATCTGGAAGGGATATTTCACAAGATGGAAGTCCATATCATCCGCACCGCTCACCTGTTTGGTAAGCATGACTTTGGAGGGGCTGGAGTGGCTCAGGTTGAACCTCATATGCAGATTGGAAGCACCTGCACCACGCTCCATATAAAATAATTTCATTGTATGGGCAGAATGATCCTTGAAGATATTTTCGCCGTCCTTGAAATACTCTGCAAGATAGGCATCGATTTCAGCCTGTGTGGCAGTGGGATTGCGTTTTTGATAGTTTGACTCAAAAATTTCACGCAGGGTATAATGATTTTTTTCAACCCAAACATCACCTGTCGAGAAGTTGACACTTCCCGCAAGGGCGGAATGGATACCGCCAAGGTCGATCACAAGTTCATTGTCGACATAGAGCCAGAAGTCATCGTCACCTGTGAATTCAAAGATAATGTCATGTCCCCAGTTATCCTTGCCGTCAGGTGTCTGTATGAAATTCGCTTCCATTTCCATGCCGTTGTGATAGTTGGGATTCTTGCCGACAGTATGGAGGCGTTCATATTTTCGGGGATCGTCATCCGATAAAAGTCCGATACCGGCTTGTCCGGGAACGGCAACTGCACCATACAGATTTTCGGGATTTTCCTTTGAATACTCAGTGGGGGTAATGATGTCATACGGAAAGAACTGACCATGCTGAAGGGTAGTTTTGGAAGAATTTTCCGTAGTGCCAAGCTCTTTGTATACGGTAAAATTGCTTGTCAGATCACCGTTTTCGTTATAAAGAGTGGCGAAATTCTGACAACTGTCAAATTCAAAATAGCCGCTTTCCTTGTAAATGCTTTCTATAAAAAGATGATTGACTTCAGTAAGATGATTGCCGCCGTTTTCGCCGTTATAAAGCTCAGAAAAATCCCTGCCTTCGATGGTTGTGGGATAGCCGTTCTCATTGAGCTGAGTGGAAAGCAGACCTTTTGTCGCAAAAGTCTTGTAATTGGTGTCTGTCGTTCCGAGAATGGCATTCTGGTCAGTCGCATCGGGAAAGTCTATCATCTTCATTTTGATACCAAATTCATTGTTGTCAATGGTATCGATTTTTGTAAGAGTGGGAGTCGCTTTTTCGACTACGGCAAAGTAATAGGTTTCCGCTTTGGAACGGGGGGCGGAAATGATCCTGCCGTTTTCGTCATCGCTTTTCAGACCGGCATAGGAATAATACAGATCATCCCATGCAATGATATCAGTATAATATTCGCCCTCACACCTGCCGGGCATATTGATGCCTATTTTATGATCGGAAAGCACCTGACCGTCTTTTAATTGCGGGGCGATATACTTTCTTGAATAGGGGTTATAGAGCTCATAATAATATTTTGGTGAGCCGTCATCATATTGGTATTCAATGAATTCCCACTGCATTGTATTGATACGGTTGCCTACCCACATGATATTGTCGCCACGTTCATAGCAGGGGTACAGAGTGCCGTCATGATCGACTGCATAGAAATCATATCTCTTTTTTTCATCATTCCAGACACGGGTGTAGACAATTACCATTGTTTTGCCGGCAACTTCCGAAACGCTTGTTTTATCCGCTGAATAGCAGACATAATCGTTATCTGCAAGACCTGACATTTTTGTCAGGGACAGCCACTGATTGCTATCCTTCATATCGGTATCTGCCAGAGAAAAGCTGCTTCCGTCAAAGACGATACTTTTGTCCTGACAGGAAAGCATGATATTGCTGCCGTTTGAGATCAGTGAGAGCGGTGCGGCATTCTGTATATCATCCGTCAATGCAATATGATCGCCGCTGAAACTGATATATTTTGTCACACCGTTCACATTGGCGGAAAGTGTGTACATATTTTCTCTTACCGAATGGAATGTCCACATGGCGATATCGCAGTCCTGAGCAACATACAAAATTTTGCTGCCCCTTTCTGTGCGGACAACAAGGGATGTCATATCCACTGAATTATTTTCCGTATCCGACATGAGACCGTAGCCAAGCGTACCGCCCGAATATCGCATCAGACCGTAAGTTTTGCCGTTGAGACCATACACATCATCGGGGTATCGGAAAGTATCAGCATAGAATATTTTGATATGCGTATTGTTATTTTCATTTTTATCATAATATCGGATACCCTTGCCGCTGTTGGAATACTGAAGATACATATTGCCGCTGTTCTTTAAAATAAAAGAATTATCTGCGGCATTGGGCGTGATTTCAAGAAGATCGGCGGCTGTACTGTTCAGTTCCGCAAATCTTTTGTCTGCTTGTGGAGTGTGCAGATATTTTTTGACTCCGTTGACATAGGTATACAGCTCATATCCGTTTGCTGTGTTTTCAAAATACCATACTGCCGCCTCGGAAATATCTGCTGTCTGAATAAAGGCATGATTGTTGTTCAGAGCGGAGGAAATATAGCTTGGAGCGGAAACGGAACCTGTCAGGAGACAGAACCCTGCCGCAGCTCTTGAACCTGTCAGTGCATCGGCAGAGGTCACCTGTTCAGGATCGGGAAAGAGATACGGTTCAGGGACATCAACAATAGCATATACGCTGAATCCCTCTGCGTAAAAGCTGATCTTTCCGTCTTTGACTGTAAAATTATTCACCTGTTCATATCTGCCGTCATCGGTAATGTGCCAGAGTCCTGCCACACGACCGGAAAAAATTTTCGGATCAACGATCTCTACCAGGATGGGATTGTCTTTGATAGGCTGGAAATCCCCCTTTTTGCCGGTGATGCTGATATCATAGGCTGCCAGAACAGATGTTTCATCTGTATTGCCGCCGGTGTTCGTGACAGGGCGGAAATTTCCGGAGTACTGCTCGGTTACGTCAACAGCTTCGGCTGAAGCATTTTCAGGCATGACACCATTGAGGGTGATATATTTTTCATTATTTTTTTCATCAGGATACAGTTCCAGGCTCTGTTCAAGATATTTTTCCGAGACGGCACTGACCGGAACGGATGCTGCAGGGATACATGACAATGCGATCATAACGGCACATATGATACAAAGTGTGCATCTTATTTTCTCAAAGCCTGTTACAGCAATAAAGGAGAACATATATCCTTCGGTCGCAAAAACATTTTTACGGATCGTTTTCATATACGCTTGTTGTCCTTTCTGTATGTGAAAGTCTGTCAGGGGAAATACTGCTGTAAAAATTTGTATTCAGGCAGTCTCTTATCAAGAACTGCAGTTTCCCTGTCTTAATGCAAATCATTATAATCTAAACTTCACTGATTGTCAAGAACATGGGGAATTCATCATAGAAATCATTTTTTATATAAAATTCCGTCAGTTTAACTAAATTATTGGCATAAATCAGGTAATAAAGTATAATATCAGGAGAATTTTTGTGATAATTTTTTGGCAGTCTTGTTATTTTTCACAATCTTGGCAAATAATGTTACAACT
>CAMHPW010000002.1 GCA_946187095.1 uncultured Clostridia bacterium
TTTAACACATTTAATCACTAATGTCAATGTTTTTAATTACTTAAAATTGCTCCTGTCTATCATATTTTTGATATGTATGTGATCCGGACACGCTTCTGCTTCTATTATAACGTGAGTTCGATAGGTAAGATTGCCCACGTTGTTAATTCATAAAAGCATATCAACACTCGGCAGATTTACGAAGTGGAAAATTTGTTGAGTGTGAAATTGTCAATATTACCTGACGCGAAAGAGTAACCGCCAATCAAACCAAACTAAAAAAGCTGAAGCAAGAATATTTGTTCTTGTTTCAGCTTTTCAAATATTCAGTTTCAAACAATAGTATGATGTGACGATTTTTAATATCGTGCTTATACTACGGTGACTATGAAATATGTTTTGATAACCGTATTGTTTTTATCCTCTGCTTTTATACAGATATCATAATCGGTTGCTTTGGACGGCTTGACGGAAACGGCTGCATTTTCACTGAAATCCTGCTGAACAGTCCATTTTGTCTGACTTTTCTGTTTGTAGAATACAGCATATCTGTAATCGCCCGCACCGCCCTTTGCGGAACATTTCACCTCAACACTTTCACCCTTTTTAATTTCCGTTGACGAAATCGTTGAGGTATTCTGCAGTTGGTTAAAGACAGTTACTGTCATCATTTTCTTTACGACGGTACCCGATGAGCCTTTTACTTTGACGCAGATATCATATTTTGTTGCCTTTGCAGGTTGGAATTTTACTGTATCATTCGTACTGAAATCCTGTGCGGTAGTCCATTTTGACTGTGAAGCCTGCTTGTAAAGCACCTGATATTCATAATATTCCCTTTCGCCCTTCGCACGGCAGTTGACAGTCACGGTATTGCCGAGTGTCACATTGGAGGCGGAAACAGTGGATTCATTTGTCAGAGGTTCTATTTTCTTTACATGAACGGTGAAATATCTCTTTTCAACGGTGCCTGCTTCGTCCTTGACCTTTACACAGATATCATAATCGCCTGCATTGGCAGGGGTAATGGTTTCACAGCTATAGTAATATCCGTTCATATATGTATACTCATTTTTGACGGTCCATTTT
Organism: uncultured Clostridia bacterium; assembly: GCA_946187095.1. Taxonomy (GTDB): domain Bacteria; phylum Bacillota; class Clostridia; order Oscillospirales; family Acutalibacteraceae; genus UBA1213. Next base: position 1,069 of record CAMHPW010000002.1, read on the forward strand.
TGGGAGGAGGCATTTTTATACAGTACGGAATACTGATAGTTTCTATTCCACTCATATCCGGAATAAAAGCCTCCTGCCGAACTGGGATAAACATATACGCTGTCACCCTTGAAAATGGTGTCGGAACTGATATAGGAAGTGTTTTCAAGCTTATTCAGCACTTGTACAGTAAAGTATTTTGCGGAAACTTTTCCCGTACCATCTTTGGCTTTTACACAAATGTCATAATTTACCGCATAAGACGGTTTTATCTGTACGGACGTATTGCTGCTGTAATCCTGTTTGATTGTCCATTTCTTTCCGGAACTCTGCTTGTAATAGACAGCGTATGTATAATTGCCGTCACCGTAGTCGGCATTAGCATTGACGGTTATGCTCTGTCCCAGAACGATCCTTTTTGCCGAAACTTCGGATTTGTTGGTAAACAGGAATTCGCATGGAATATTACAGTCTTTTGCATATTGGTGTGCAGGTGAGCCTTCTTCTGCTTTGATGATCAGTCCCGAATTACTGCTGAATACATGGTCAATGTAAGTCCCTCCGGCATAAAATTCATTGGGATTATGGTATATTTCGATGTCATTGTGAATGGTGATATCCGAAAGTTTTGTTTTATTGAATGAACCACAGGCAAGATAGGCGATATTCTTGGGAACGGTATAGGAACCTCTTTTGGTTGTCGGGAAACGGAGAATTAATGTTTTATCCTTGTTGAAAAGAATACCGTCTTTTGATGAATAATTTGGGTTATTTTCACTGACATTGATGTTTCTCAGCCTTATACAGTTGAAAAATACCGGATAATATGCAGAATAATCGTAATATCCATAGTCAAATTTTTGATATTCTCCCAAATAGGCAACATTTTCGGGTATATTGATTTCCGTCAGATATTTGCAGTTGTCGAAAGCATTGCTGCATAATGCATTCACATTTTCGGGAATGGTAAAAACTCCCTGTCTTGCAGGCGGATAACGAATCAGTTGTGTTTTGGTCTTATTGAATAAAATGCCGTTTTCCGCTGAATAGTTCGGATTGTTCTCACTTACGAAGAAATTTTCGATATTCTCACATTCTAAAAATGCACTGTCCAGATATGCATTATCACCGAGTGTGACCGTTTTCAGCTTAGGAGATGAGCCGAGCCAATTCAGAGAAACTTTCTGTTTACCTGTTCCGATTGTCAAATTCGTCAAATTTTTTAATGTCATGATGGAATCATAAATATAAACTTGTGCAGGGTTACAGTTCAGCGTCAAATCTGTCAGTCCGCTGCACCCATAAATGCAGTCTATATTCAGCTCTGTTATATTATCAGAGAAATTCAGGCTTTTCAGGCTTTTACAATACGAAAAGGCACGATATTTAATTTTTGTAACACTGTCGGGAATCGTGATATTTTTGAGTTTCTGACAGTCCTCGAATGCGTAATCGGAAATGATTGTGATATTTTTTGACATAACAACATTTTCAAGATTCGTGCAGCTTTCAAACGCCGAAGAACCGATATTTGTTACACTGTCCGCCATGACAATGCTTTTCAGAGGATAAAAACAATAAAATGCTTTCCTGCCGATGGTTGTCACACTGTCCGGAATCACAATATTGATATAATCATAATATCCATAGCTTTGATAAAAAGCTTCTTCTCCTATTTCGGTTACTTTGTGTCCATTTACTTCATTCGGAATGACAACATCTATTTCTTGTTTTTCCTCGTCAAATATTGTAAAATCCATCAGAAAATCCGTCAGAACAGCCGTGCCGTCACGTTTTAATAAATACCTGAAAATATCATCTTCAAATTCAGTGACAACATCGTTTTCTGTTATTGCAATCCATTCAAGGTCATCATCCTCATTTTCGGCAACAGCATAACTCAAAGGAGATTCCAAATCCGACATATCAAGTTTTGCATAGAAATGATAAGGGGAATAATTTCCCTGCGGAATCGTAACGGCAAATGAGCAATTTTTTTCAGAAATATGATAAAAATCCCTTAATAATGAATCCCCGTATACTTTGAACTGCCTATTATTTCCCGTGCTGTGACCCAATGTATGACCTATAAACACATTATCTTCCGTTTCATACATAAAGAACATTTCACCATTGATATTACAGCGTTTTCTTGAAAGAATATTGTCAGGGGCACCTGCATATACCCATTCATATTCGTCAGCGGGCTCTGTAACGACAGCATAGCTGACAGACCACAATGTTTTGTCATCACCCGTTGTATCAAACTTCACGGCAATATAGGCTTTTGAACTGAGGGTAACGCATATATTGTCAAAACTGTTATAGGTTATTTCATAATCTTCTTCATATGCACCCCACATATCATCCCATTGTTTGTCGGCACGGACTTTGAATTCATATCTGCCTGCCGCAAGCAAAGGTGTTATGCCCTGATATATGCCTGTTGTTTCGGTTTCATACAGGGGAATGTCATTATATCCTCCCCAATCGGTCATGGAACCGCATACTCCGTATTTGGTGTCTTCAACGGGTACGACCGGCGGTTCCTGTCCTGCCGGCTTGCCCGCATACTGTTCGGATTTCAGTACATTGTCCGTGATAACGGCAAAGGATACGGGCCAGATAATGTAATCATCACCGGTCGTGTCAAACAATACAAGAATATCCGATGTTTCATCAATAACTGCACTTAAATTTGTCTGACTGCAGTTTGTTCTGTCATATTCTTTTTCATAGACTCCCCAGCTGTCATCCCAGGCACCGTCGGCACGGACTTTGAATTCATGCTGACCTGCCGGAACATTTTTGACCATGCCGACATATTTGCCGTCAGTGTATTCATACATGGGAATATCCGCCGTCCAACGTGTCATACTTCCGATAATGCTGTATTTGCTTGCATTGATTTCTTCCGTTGTACAGTACGATACAGGCCAGACTATTTCATCATCACCGTTTGTGTCTATCGTTACGATGAGGTCAGCCGTATTTTTTACGGTAACACGGCAGTTTGTCTGACTGATCATTGTTCTGTCGTAATTTGCTTCATACTCGCCCCAGTACTCGTCCCACATACCGTCCGCACGGACTTTGAATTCATAGCTTCCGGCTTTCAGGTCTTTGCAGACACCTGTATAAATGCCGTCACCGTCAATATCCGTCATGGGAATGTCATATTTCCAGTTCGTCATAGAACCGATAATGCCGTATTTCATTTCGGGTTCATCTCCGGGTTCATCTCCGGGTTCGTTTCCGGGTTCGTTTCCGGGTTCATTTCCGGGTTTATTTTCCATAGTCTTGCCCGTATATTCTTCAGATACCAGTACGTTATTCGTGATGACCGCAAAGGATACAGGCCATACGATGTCATCATCACCGGTGGTATCAAAAAATACAAAAATATCCGATGTTTCATCAAGCTCTGCACTTAAATTTGTCTGACTGCAGTTTGTTCTGTCATATTCTTCTTCATAGACTCCCCAGCTGTCATCCCAGGCACCGTCGGCACGGACTTTGAATTCATGCTGACCTGCCGGAACATCTTTGCATATGCCGACATATTTGCCGTATGCATATTCATACATGGGAATATCGGAACTCCAGCTTGTCATAGAGCCGACAATACCGTATCTGCCGGGGTTCACTTCTTCCGTTGTACAGTACGATACAGGCCAGAGTACCTCATCAGGGCCGCTTGTATCGAGCATAACAATGAGATCAGTCGTGTTCTTTACGGTAATATGACAGTTGGTCTGACTGTTCATTGTTCTGTCTTCATTTTCTTCATAGGCACCCCAGCAGTCGCTCCACGTATTGTCCGCACGGACTTTGAATTCATAGCTTCCGGCTTTCAGGTTCTTACAGATACCTGTATAAATGCCGTCACCGTCGATATCCGTCATGGGAATGTCATCATCATAGCCCCAGCCCGTCATGGAACCGACTATGCCGAGGCTATGATGTTCAAAATAGGTGTCAATTTCACCTTTATTGAAATAATCACGGGCGGAAACGGACAGGTTGGTTCCAACAAGCTGTCCGGCTGAAGTCAGACCGGAGCCTGCAATCACTGCTGCCGAAAGTGTCCAGGCAAGAGCTTTGCGGAAATAGTTTTCTTCTTTCATACACAAAACCTCCAAATAATAAATTTTGTATGAATATTATATAATCTTTTTATAAAAAAGTAAATATTTTTATGAAAATAATAAAACATAAAAATTCATACAATTTTTATGTTTTAGTTAAGGACATTAAAAATTGACATTAAAAACTCATAATGGTATAATTGTCGGAAGATATTCCTGTATGCAAATCACGCTGTCCCATGCATACAGAGACCATTTCGGAAAGGAGAAATATATTTGTCAAAAAGACAGCTAAAATGAATAAAGGAGGTTTTTTTATGCAGAAAAATTTAAAAGGCTGCGGCAGACGTGTTTTGACATCACTTCTGGCGGCACTGCTTGTAACAGGCAGTTGTCCCGTATCACCGCTGATGACGGCTGATGCAGTCTATACCCACCCCGAAGGCGTTATCTCTCAGAAATGTTTTTACTTTCCGTGGCTGAACGATCCAACAGACGATTTCCTGATGGACGATGATCCCTCTACCTGCTGGAATGTTTCCGCCTATAGCGGAAGTGTAGGTATGCCAAACGGAGATGATTGGATTAGCGGCTACTGCTGTGTTGATTTCAACGTAGGTTCCTATCTGAACTATATGTACGGAACTAATGATCCCGATGCTCCCGAAAGAACAGTCACTCCGTCGGGCATTGTCCTGACAACTGCCGATTCGGATGTATTTGAGGCCGATGCCGTCCCCGTATCATGGACGCTTTACGGTTACAATAACGACTCCGGCGGCTATTATGACGATCCCGGAATGGGCGGTAGCGGACACTATGAGTATGATGAATACGGAAACGAATATTGGGTTGATGACGGCGGCGGTGATCCCGGATATTATGGCGGTTCCTCTACGGAATGGATTTATCTTACTTCCGACACCATGTACTATGCCGAACCGGCTACAGATTATTCGTTCTATTTTGACAGCTATCAGGGATATTCACGCTTTCTCTTTGTCGTCGATCAGATTGCCAATGATTCCTGCGAATGTTGCCAACTTGCAGAACTCCGTCTGATTGGCAGTACAAGTGAATGGGGCAGTATCGGTCTGACATATGACGATACAGACGGCAGCTATTTGATTCAGAGTGCTTCCGATTGGGATACATTGAAAAATGCCATAGAAAATCAAAGCAGCGATGATATTTGGTGGGACACCAAAACATTCAAGCTCACAAACGATATCACGGTAAATTCCACGATAGGCAGTGAGGAATTTCCGTTCAATTCCGTTTTTGACGGAAACGGTCATACTATCACTTATTCGGGCAGTTTCACTCTCTTTGCAAGAACCGACAGCAGTGCCGTTATCAAAAATCTGACACTCAACAGCCTCAACGACAGCGGAATTACCTGCAACACTACGGAATCTTACACTTATCTGGGCAGTATTGTCGGATATAACAAGGGTGTTGTGATGAACTGCACCAATAATGCTCCTGTCGTTCTGACAGGCAATGACGACGTTGAAAACTGCTGTACAGGCGGTATTGTCGGATTCAACTACAACGGCAAGATCATCAACTGCGTCAACAATGCCAATGTAACGGGATTTCAGAAAGTCGGTGGCATTGTCGGATATGATTACAGTGATTTTCAGATGTACACAGGCAGTACGGCTGTCATAGGCTGTACCAACAACGGCTGTGTTGCATTGAGTATTGATTCACCACAGGAAGGTGATTGCTGCGGCGGCATTATCGGTTATCTTGGCTGCGCTGATGATTCATCGGGTAATGAAGAAATCAAGCATCATGTCGTTGCCAACGTCACACGGCATGATAATATTATCGGCGGCTGCAATAACGAGAATTACAGTGCAAATATCTCGAATTTTGATGTACGCTGCAACTACACTACCGATGAAAATGCCGTGGAAACAACGGAAATCGGCGGTCTTTATAGAGCCCTGATGTTGGATATCGCCCAAAACCTGTCGATAGAATTCCCGAGCCTGGCAGTTTTCATTGACGACTATATCGGACAAACTACACTTGCCGATGTACGTGAGGACTATTCAAGATTTACGCTCGTTGAACACCCGGATTATTATTTCGGAAACGGCGAAACCGTATGGCTTGACATAACATATAACGGTGATACTCCCGATGGTTACAGATATGTACAGGGAAACACTGCAGGCAATTTCACAGAGGGAAATTTGTCGGACACTTACGGATATTATGACGGAAATAACACAGATACATGGTATTATGCAGACATACCGTCCTCACTCAGCGGCATGGTGACAGTAGAGCCTTATTCACAGATGAGTGAAAGCACCATTACATTCAACACCAACGGCGGAAGTACCGTTTCTCCCATCACTCAGGCTGTCGGCACAGCAGTAACCGCCCCTGCAAATCCCACAAAAGAGGGATATACTTTTGACGGCTGGGAACCCGAACTCCCCGAAACGATGCCTGCAAACGATATGACCGTAACAGCCAAATGGAAAGCCAATCGCTACACCATTACGTTTGACACAGCCGGCGGTACGGCACTTGCTCCCATCACAAAGGAATACGGCGAAACAATAACCGCCCCCGAAAATCCCACAAAAACAGGCTATACTTTTGCAGGTTGGAGCAATGAAATTCCCTCCACCATGCCTGCCGAAAATATCACAATTACAGCAAATTGGACTGTCAATCAGTATACCATCACATTTGATACGAACGGTGGCAGTACCGTAGATTCCATCACACAGGATTACGGCACAGCCGTAACCGCCCCCGAAAATCCCACAAAAACAGGCTATACTTTTGCAGGTTGGAACAATGAAATTCCCTCCACCATGCCTGCCGAAAATATAACCATTACGGCAAACTGGACTGTCAATCAGTACACCATTACATTTGACACCAACGGCGGCAGTGAAATTCCTGCTATCACACAGGATTACGGCACAGCAGTGACTGCCCCCGAAAATCCCACAAAAGAGGGTTATACCTTTACAGGCTGGGATAAAGCAATTCCCACAACTATGCCTGCCGAAGATATGACCATTACGGCACATTGGGCAGTCAATCCCCACACTGTCACATTCAAAAATGATGACGGAAGTGTAATTTCAACCGTTACACGGGACTATGGCGAAACAATTACACCGCCTGCCGCTCCCGAAAAAGAGGGTTATACCTTTGCGGGCTGGAATCCCGAACTTCCCACTACCATGCCTGATGAAGATATCACGGTAACGGCACAGTGGACACCCAAACAATATACCATCACTTTCAACACGGACGGCGGTACAGAAATCGCACCCATTACGCAGAATTACGGCACAGCCGTAACCGCCCCCGAAAATCCCACAAAAACAGGCTATACTTTTGCAAGCTGGGATAAAGCAATTCCCACAACCATGCCTGCCGAAAGTATCACAATTACAGCAAACTGGACTGTCAATCAGTACACTATTACATTTATGGACGGGGAAACGATTCTCGACACAATCACACAGGATTACAACACAGCAGTGACTGCCCCCGAAAATCCCACAAAAACAGGCTATACCTTTACAGGCTGGGAACCTGAATGCCCTGCCGCCATGCCTGCCGAAAATAAAACACTTACAGCACAGTGGCAAATCAATCAGTATACCATTACATTTGACACCAACGGCGGCAGTACCGTAGATTCCATCACACAGGATTACGGCACAGCAGTGACCGCCCCCGAAAATCCCACAAAAGACGGCTATATTTTCAGCAGTTGGAGTCCGTCACTTCCCGAAACCATGCCTGCCGAAAATATGACTGTTGCGGCAATCTGGGAAGAAGATCCTCATTTTGCGGATACAGAAAGAACTGACTGGATAAAAGAAGGTGTGGATACAGGCTTTGACTGGTCAATTTCCGAAGGAAAGCTTACCATTTACGGTGATGGTGGAATGCCTTCCATGCCGTCTGCAAGTGATTATCCGTGGGCAAGTCTGGCACAGTATATCACCAAAATCACCATAGACAGTGGCATTATCAACATTGCAGACAATGCTTTCTGTTCAGCGGGCAATATACAGTATCTGAAACTCCGTATTGTTTGCCTGCCCGACACAGTGACGGAAATAGGCGAAAATGCTTTCAGCGGTGCAGTCAACCTTAATGAGTTGGATTGGAAATATAACGAAGATTTTGATCCCGATGTAACGATCATCATCAAGTCCAATGCATTCAAAGGCTGCGTGATACTTGATGTTACTCTCATGGTAATTCAGACGAACAATAGCAGCGGTGCGGGAACAGGAGCTTTTGAAGGCTGTATCAAAGCACGCATTGTCATATTCGGTGCCAACGGCGGTACAGGTACACAGGCAGGTATTTCGGCAGATGAAAACGGTATTATCACGCTTCCCGTATGTACTTACCATTCGCCCGGTGAAAGATTCGATTTTGCCGGCTGGCTCGTCAACGGTAATATCTATTATCCGAATGAAAGCGTTCAGATCAGTGAAGATATCACTGTTACGGCTCAGTGGAAAAAATGGGTGCTTGTTCATGCCTATACAAGAACAAAAACTTCTTCCGACAGCTTTTATGACATAAGTTCATTTGACATTCCGCATATCAACTATTCCGGCGATACGGTAACGCTGACAGCCCTCAATAAGAGAGCTCAGGGCTACAGCTTTATGGGCTGGTATACCGTTGTCAGCGAAGAAAACGGCATTGTTACCGCATACGGTGAACTTGTATCGGATATGCTGAATTATTCATTCCGTCTGGGTGAGGATGACCTGCAGCTGGTAGCCGTCTACAAGGCAAACGAAAAATCACAGCTTAATATTTTCTCTGTCAACGGTGCACAGTACAGAATAGATGACAAGTCAACTATCAGAATGGGAAGTTCCCATACTGTTCCCATCGGTACAAAAGTGACCGTGACGGCTGTTGATCCCCAAAAAGTTCTGGAATGGATCAGCGGCAACAATCAGATCATAGGCAAAGGCGAATCCGTTACAGTGGAAGTGGCAGGTCAGAAAAATCTTTCACTTGTCTACCGTTCGGAAATCCCGAATCAGTCGTTTGTACAGTTTGTCAGCGACTATCAGCAGGTAATGCAGTTCGATCAGGTATCTTCGGAAGATGATATTATCATTCCGGCAGGACCTTCCAAACTCGGCTATGTATTCGATCATTGGGTATTTGAGGGTACAAATGACACTGCCGATGCCGAAACTATCAAAGCCAAAATCAGCACAGAATCCGTGATTACGCTTAAGCCCGCCTATGTTGCCAGCAATCAGCAGTTTACAGTCACAGTCAACTATGTTGACAAAGACGGAAACGCCTTGCAGGAAACCACTTCTGCCTCTGTCAATGTCGGAACGACATATCAGATCACTGCACCCGTCATTGACGGAAATCAGGCGGCTTACTGGAAAGACAGCAGCGGAAATATCATCTGCTATGGTGAAAACTGTTTCCGTCTGGTCAAGGAAGATATCACTCTGACAGCCTGCTATGTTCCCGAAAATGAAGAAGTACAGGCTCAGCCTGTTATCACATTGGGTGATTTCTCTGTCGCAGACGTTGACGGAGCTCACAAGATACTGTGTACTGCTACAAGAAATATGCCAAGCACAGGCTATCACGTCAAGGCAAACGGTATTCTTGTATGCAAAAATCCGGATCAGCTGACAGAAAGCAATTTCACTTATGAGAATATTGACGGAACTGTTATTCTGAATGCGCCGAACAGCTATAACACTATCAACGGTACATTTACCCTGACTTTGAACGTGCAGGATGATGATATGCTTGTTGCATTCAGAGGATACATGATCGTTGAAGATTCCGTGACAGGAACACAGAATATCTATTATTCTGACATTAAGCAGACAAATTACAGCTCTGTAAATATAGGAGAATGAAATCATGAATAAAAAGAAATACGAAAAGGCAGAAATGGAAATAACCGTTTTTGAGTGTGAGGATATCATTACCGGAAGCGAAGGAAGCGAAGAAAGCGAAGATCCTACTCCCACCGACGGCAGAATTGAAATGTAATGATAACTCCCCGCAAATGACCGGACCGGACAGTTGAAAAAAGACTGTCCGGTCTTTGATTTTTTCTTTTTTTGTGCTATAATATACGAAATGGATATCAAGGGGGAATCTTTCATGAAAAATCTCGGAAAAAAAATACTGACCGTCATGCTTTCGGCAGTTATGTTTACTTCATTCATGCCGTCGGTGTCGGCAGACAACAATGTTTATGCCTATGCACAGGAATTTTCCGTTTCGGCAGAAATGGAACAGGATATATTTACCGTGGGACAGGAAATTCGGGTGCGTGCACAGGCAGAGGGCGGCTATATGGGAGAACAAGACAAGTATCTCTACAAATTTGAGTATTATCCCGTGAAAAACAACAGTCAGTGGCTTACCTTGCAGGATTTCGGCACATCACAGGAAATGACACTTGTTTTCAGTGAGGCAGGAAACTATTATTTCAGAACCACTGCCAAAGATGCAAAGGGCTATACGGTTTCCAACAATCGCATTATTCAGGTATATAACGGAAATGTCAATACAACGGAAATTTCTTCCCAAAGTATTATGACAGGCGAAACGCTCGTTATATATCCGTCTTTTGAAACGGATATTCCCGATAACAATGACGGCTATGTCTACTACAGATACAAAAAATCGTCCGAAAGTGATAATCACTGGACAGAGAGCTACTCTCAGACGATGGATAAGATCGAACTGCAGTTTTCCGACAGCGGTATTTATGACCTTGAAGTAATGCCGATCCTTTACTATGGCGATATGCAGGCAAAACGGTTTTCCGTTACCATTCTTTCTCCGCTGAAAAATCTGTCCGTGATATCCGACAGCGTGGTCACACAAGGGAAAAGCATATCCGCAAAGGCTTTGGCAGAAGGTGGAAAAACACCGTACAAATATGCCTGCTACTATAGAAAAAAAGGAACGGAAAAATGGAGTTCAAAAGGCAGTTTCGGGACGATCTCCGAATTTACGGTAACACCCGCTTCCGTCGGCACTTATGAAATATGCCTGAAAGTAAAAGATGCAGACGGCACGATCGAAAAGAAATATTTTAATATAACAGTAACGGAAAAATTACAGAATATTTCAGCTATGAAAAACGGCAGTACCGAAAAATCAGATACACTTGATATCGCTTACGGTGATAAAATCCGTATCTGCGGACGTTCCACAGGCGGAAAAACTCCCGTGACATACACCTATTTCTGTAAATTTTCTTCCGATACAAAGTGGACAAACCTGAAACCGTCCCCCGAAACGGACTATACAGATATTACTTTCAAAAGAATCGGCACCTATGACATATGCGTTAAAGTCAAAGATTCGGAAGGAACTCTTGTCAAAAAATATATGACAGTCAATGTCAGCCCCGCTGTGCAGGAACTCAAAAATACCTCTGTTCTTTCCAATAAAGACGGAACCGTCAAAGGAGATGAAATTATCATCAAAGCAGGCGACACTTTCAAAATACTTCCCGATTCGACAGGCGGAAATGCTCCCATCAGTTACATTTGCTATTACAAAGCGGAAAACAATTCCAAATGGTCGAGAGCCGCTTTGGATACAGAAAATTCAGTGTCACGGGTAACACCCCAAAAAACAGGAAAATACAGTGTCTGTGTCTACGCCAAAGATCATTCCGGAAATCTTGTAAAAAAATATATGAGTGTAACAGTATCGAAATAAATATATCCCAATCAGTATCAAAAAACGCCCGAAACATAAAAATTTCGGGCATTTTTTGATATTTAATTAGACGGACTTTTATTTTGAAATTTTTTCTATCTCTGCCGATATGATGTCGATAACCTTATCAAGAATATCATCGGGGATTCTCTCTACAAAAATATGCGGTCTTGAATTGAGGTCAAGTGTTCTGATATGTTCGCATAAAATAACTCCGGTTGTCTTTGTACGGCTGTCAAGAGAAACGTGCAGAGGAAATTTATTATCGGTATTTGTGATAGGGCATACAACAGCTAATTTCGTTTGTGTCTGAAAAATATCGTTGCTGACGACCAATGCAGGACGGTATCCCGCTTGTTCGTGTCCCATCTGCGGATTAAAACTGACTTTGATGATATCTCCCTGTTTTACCATACTTCTTCCCCCATCGGCTTACCCCAGTCAATTTCTTCGGGAGTATAATCTCCCTTATACCCCTCAAATAACTCAGCGATATTTTTATGATTTTTCGTGTCGGCTTTCTCAATGATAATTTTATTATCCTGCGTTTTGATTTCTATCTGTTCATTGACACTCCATTTCAGAAGGTCAAGAAGATATTTTGGCAGTCTGATACCTTGACTGTTGCCCCATTTTTGAATATTGGTTGTCATAAGTCATCTCTCCTTTTATAGTATATACATAGTATATCCCATTTTTGATTTTTTGTCAATAAAATGATAGGGTGCGTTTGGGGTTAGAATAAAAAAACAATTTGCACCCTATAAGTATTTATGTTAACCGTGGCCAATATGATATTTTAAGTGAATTCTAACAGTTATTATTGACTTATTGGTTGTTTTATAGTATTATTTAATCCAATAAATTTTTTCATTCAGAAAGGGGTATATTAATGAAAATTAATTTTTTGCATATATCCGACATTCATTGTGGATATAATAATTATACCGTGAGCAACATGAGAGAAAAAATGTCATCTGATATCAGTAAATTCATAAGTGAAAAAAATCAGAAAATTGACTATATATTTATTACAGGGGATTTAAAATACGGTAAAAATAATCCTGATACATACCCTGAAAGTACCCTTGAATTTATTCAAACTCTTCAGCGTTCATTCAATGTTAAGGCTGAAAATACATTTGTTGTCCCGGGAAATCATGACCTTACAAGAGGTTTTATACGAGATGCTGCCATTAGAAATATGAAAGAAAACTATTCTTCTCTTAATGGTATCATAAATGTTGAGTATCTAAATGCACTTTTTCCAACAATCGATAAATTCAAAGAAATATATAAAAATATCTGCGGCAGAACTTATGAGAAGAATCATTTTTATCTGGATGTAGGTTCATTCAATATTATTCACTTAAATACAGCTCTTATTTGTGGTGAACAAAATATTCAAAATGAAGACGGTTCACTGATTTTGGGAATGTCATTGTTGAAAGAAGCATTAAATGGCATGGATATCAGTAAACCGGCAATCGTACTTGCCCATCACAGCTTTGACTGTTTTACCACAACAGAACAGGCTGAACTTGAAAAATTATTAAAATCCAAAAATGCCATATTGTATTTATGCGGTCATAAACACGTATCTATGATTTCAAATGTTGCTGTTGCTGAAAAAGATAAACCGCTTCATCAATTCCTATGCGGCACCAATATGGATAAAGACCCGTATCTAGATCGAACCGATATGGATATAGCTGTTGGAATGTTTGATACAGATACCTATGTTGGCTATTTCGATATTTATAAATGGAGTTTCAAAAAAAGTGGCTGGATGCCTGACAGTGAATTTTCATTTGCCGAATCCCACACAACAGACGGAAGAATTTACTATCCTTCCAAATCCGATTGTTTATCTTCCGAAGCAGTCAAGACGTATATACACTATCTAGAATGTTCCTGTTCTGACATTCAGTTGGACGGTTTACCTGTTGATGGATATGTAGGAAGCAAAAAATTTCCGTTGGATATGCTTTATGTGCCTATTCGATTCCAAAAAAAACTTAGTTCTCAGGAAGAATTTGAAGAATGGCATGAACGATTTTATTATATTGATCGGTTTAGTTATACGAAAAACAGTAAAGAAACAAATACTATCAGTTCACCTATTCAGGAAGAAGTATTCAATTCCATCATTCTAGCTGGACCCGGAAACGGAAAAACGACTTTTCTGAAAAAAGTGGTCAGTTATTATTCATATTCTTACTCTCATAACAAGTTTCTCGAAAGTGAAGAAGGCTTTGTAAAAAACAAATTGCTGCCTATTTGGATAAAATGCCGTACTTTGAATGAACGGACAGATTTTTCAATGATCAATATCATCAAAGATATTCCTTCTTTTGCTGAATTTCCTCCTGATGAAGAATTAAAACAAGCTTTTTATGATATAGCTTTAGCCAAAATCACCAATGGAGAGGCTATTATATTGATAGACGGTCTTGATGAAATATCTGATTACAGAAAACGAAATTCATTTATTGAGCAAATTGATACTTTCAGTTCTTCCTATAAAAAAAGCAGAATTATTATCACATCACGTATTGCGGGCTATGAAGACTATAATAAAAGCGGACTTTCTGGTTTCAAAAATTTTCAGATACAGCCGTTCAACAATGAAGACATCAGAAAATTGTGTGTGAAATGGCATACGGCAGTAATAAATGATCTTGAACAAACAGTAATCCATGCCAATAAACTGGCAGATGTTATCATAAAACATGACAGAATAAGAGCTCTTGCGACAAATCCTCTACTTTTGACTACGCTCTTATTGGTTCAAAGGAGAGTTGGCAGACTTCCAACAAAACGAGTGGCGTTATATGACGAATCCATCAAAGTATTAATCGAAACCTGGAACCAAGAGGGACATGAACCGTTGGATTCCTCAAGTACCTGGTGTAAACTAGCATATATTGCCTTTAGTATGTCGGTAAAAGGAGTACAGCAAATAACCAAAGATGAATTGATTACCATTTTGCATGATGCAAACGACGATATGAAAAGGATTCTGACATTTGACACAGATTCTCCTGAACAGTTTATTAAAAGGACAGAACAAAGAAGCAGTTTGCTTATCAAAGTGGGCTATGCAAAAGATAATAATGAAATTTTACATGAAATATATGAGTTTCAGCATCTTACATTCCAGGAATACTTAACTTCTTTCGCAATAGTAAAAAAATATTACCCTCATGCAAAAAGAACAGATAGAACGATTGATATTCTTTTAAACATAAATGGACTCAATGCTTTTGATCCCATATCAAAAAAAGAGGAAGTAGTTTTATTGACAGCTGCTTTATCTGGGTGGGATGCCGAAGATATCGCCCTTGCACTTATTGATAAAATTCAAAATTCCGAAAAAAATTTTTCTGACATTTCCAGACTTTCGATAATGTTAGTCTTAGATGATTTGGAGTTGGAAACCGAAACGGTAGAAAATCTTCTGACACTCTCCCTGTCGCAACCTTCAGAATATGCACTGAGTGTTTTAGAGGAACTTTGGGAAACAAAATACAAAGATACAGTAAAAAAATCACTGAAAGAAACCTTTCTTGACTGGATTAAATTACAGCGGAAATTGGCATATTACAATCTTTTTGAGGGAGCTCCCACCATCTTAGACATTTGGAATATAGATAAAAATTTCAGCAAAAAAATTATAGATAAAATGGAAAAAACTTATTCTGCCGATTCAGAAGGATACGAAGCACTGTCATATGCGGTACTGGAACACATAAGTAATCATCCAAATATGGATAAGGATATTGCACATCCTCTTATAAAAAAAGCACTGTTGAACATTACCATCCAAAAAATTCATATAGTTAAACAACTGTTAAATATTGGGTATACTGATATTATACAGAAAGCAATCAATGACAATAATACCGATTGGATCATCACCACAGCATTGAATGCAACGGAAATGTCAGAATTAATTTGGATCGATAAATCCTTTTTGAAAAAAATCAAACAAAAAATAGAAAATGCATATATAAACAGTGAGAATGAATATGACAAATTATCATATTTTTGCTTACGTTTATTCGAGATGGAAAAAATTCCGGAAGAATTGGTTACAGATCTGTTCAAACTTTCCTGTAAAAATATTACCTCATCCAAAGCCAAAAACATTATAGATTTATTTCATGGAAAATACGCATCAATTTTGCGTAAAACAGCAGAAGGGGAATTTGCAGATTGGATAAATGGTTCAAAAAATATGTCTCCTTCTGTACATATTCTTGATATAATAAAAAATTTTACAGAAAAAGATATAATTAAATTTTTTCTGTCCCACGTAGACGGTAATGAAAAATCTGTTATTGAGGCAATACAAGCTGTCGATGTTTTTTATTGGTACAAAGATATAAAAAATGTAATGGATAATATTGCTCTCCAGCAATATTGGGATTTCATATGGAACTGTATGGAAGACAATCGAACAGCTGTAAATGAAGCTGCACTTATATCCTTAGCCACACATTATGATGAGACCATGTCTTTGTCTCAAACCAAAAAAATTATCAATACATTATGCAAAATCATGAAAAACAGGCAACTAGACAGAAGTACCCTATATTTGTATTGCTATTTTCAAATTGAACAATACGAATTGGAAAGCAACGATATTTCAGAAGCAAACAAACAAATGGTTCTTGATGTGTTGTCACATGATTTTTCTGAAATGATGAAAACAGGAGCCTTCATTTTCGCTGTGATACATAAATTGATAAGTTATTCACAAATACGAGAATTGATAAATAATATAAAACTTGATGAGTTTCAAAAAGAAAAAATCAATCAGTTAATCGCTGCGGAACAAGAGTGACAGAAACGAAAAAATTGCCAAAGTTCTTCATTATGTATTAGAAAATTTAATTCGTATCGAGTGACACAAAGGAAACATTATAAAAAGGAATGAATTAAATTGGCACAAAATCAAAAACATAAACGAAAAATAGACGACCCTCTCGAAATATACCAGTTGCAAGAGATGTTTGTTGATATGAAAGATGTTGTAAAACATATGCCATATAAACAACAGCATATTTTGCGTGAATGGTTCGGTGTCTGGGAGCAATACATATCTTTTGAAAATACATTTGATCCCAAAAAATTGGTCTATTATAAGCGTGGAGATATAGTGTTAGCAGATTTTGGCTATAATGTCGGAAGTGAATTAGGCGGAAAACATTACGCTATTGTTATAGAAAACGACAACAGCAAAGCTAATAATACTGTCGTTGTAATTCCCATTTCTTCCATTGATCCAAACAGAACCAAACCATTGCATAAATCCGAAGTTTATTTAGGGAAAATTATTCCCAACAGCCCAGTGGAAAGCTATGCCATGCCCTTACAAATTCGTCCGATTTCAAAATTAAGAATTATAAAACCAAAAACAAAAAATGATAAGTCATTGAAAATCAAAAAAGAACTTCTTGATGATATAGATAAAAAAATTATTGAACTGTTTACAAAGAAAATTTGATAAGTAATCTTGACTTTTTGTTATTTTGTAATATAATTGAGTTATAGGTGTATCGCATAATTAAGAATTACATACACTAAACTATACCCTTTGCGGGTCTTATAAAAGAAGTTATACCCTTTACGGGTCAAAGCAAGAGCAACAAGCTGTTACAGGCTTGTTGCTTTTGTTTTGCATAGCATTTTAATTTTTGCCGAACAACCTTGAAAAAAGTCCTTGTTTCTGTTTTGGCTGTTCCGCATCAGACGGCTGATCCATTACGGAATGTTCGGCAAGCTGTTTTTGGATAGTTCCTGCGTGAAGTGCTTGTTCAGCACTCAAAGCTGTTGTCAAATTTTCCATCGCAACAGTAAGCTGTCCGATCTGTTCCTGCAACAATCGAATTTGGTTGTCTTTCATCATTAACTGCGTATTAAGTATTGCTAATTGCTCTCTTAAAATTCCGTTCTGACTTTCCAAAAGTAATATGGTTGATTTTTCTGTTTCATTTGGCGATTTAGGTGTTTTGGGCGTTTTAGGCAATTTTGCAGAAAAATCAGTTTCCGACTGTATTTTTTCTTCATTTTCTTCTGCTCCGTTTGGCGATTTAGGCGTTTTGGATGATTTGGGCATTTTAGGCGATTTTACAGAAAAATCAGTTCCCGACTGTACTTTTTCTTCATCTTCTTCTGCTGCATTTGACGATTTAGGCATTTTGGGTGATTTAGGCGTTTTAGGCGATTTTTCGGTTTTTATTTGCAGCTTTATTTGCGAGATTTGTGTTTCGGACAGAATATATTTATTCCCCACCTTATGAAGTGTATCCTGAAAATCTAATTGTAATATGGCATTGCTGATTGTTTGTTTACATACGCCAAGTTCATCTGCAAGCTGTTTTATCGTCATTTCCATTTGGACATCAACCTCTATCACAAATATATTTTTCTTTCGGGAAAGTCACCAATACTATTCTACTTCAAATTTCCTAAATCTGCAATAACCTATTTACCGCCAATTTTTAAACAAAATGATATAAACAAATATTTTTAGTTATTAAAAGTGATAAAATGTTATTGACATAATAGTTTCAAATTGATATAATAAAATCCTAAAAAACAATTCATTCTTTTGTTTTGAAAAAGTCTTTTAGTGAGCCAAAAGCGATTGAATAAAGGTGTCGAGAGTTCACCAACAAATGATTTTGTACGACATTATGGCGTACAAAATCTATACTTGCAACTACCTCAGAGATTAAATTCTCTACGTTTTAATTCACAAAAGAATGTATATAAAATTTTTCAGAAAAATGAGGGATAGGAAATGAGAATAATCGAGGGTAATAATTATTATACTGCACAAGAAGTAGCTGACACAATAGGAGTACACATTCAGACCGTCAGAATGTGGATAAAGACAAAAAAAATGAAAGCCGTCAAAGTAGGAAGATGTTTTTACGTAAATGCCGATG
>CAMHPW010000003.1 GCA_946187095.1 uncultured Clostridia bacterium
ATACGAATCTTGTTTGAGGCATTGCTCCCTCATAAGCATCTACTACTAATAAGACACCATCAACCATGTTCATTATACGTTCTACTTCACCACCAAAATCTGCATGACCTGGAGTATTATACAATATCTTTCCTGAATAGTCAATAAATTTAACAAAAATAATTCAAGAAATTTTTTGAGGCAAAATATATTCATAATAAACAAATTATATTGTAGATATTTTTTCATCCTGCGGAACTATTTTCATCATTTTTAACAAATAATGAATAATAGCAAAAGTCAAGACTGCCTCTGACCGTATTATACAATATTTTTCCCTGATAGTCAATAAAATTATTGAATTTTTCCGCAATTTTTATAACAAAAATTCCCGAACAAATTGTCCGGGAATTTTCATTTCAGATATTGACGATCTCATTTTCGTCCAGGAGTTCAATGCCGTTTTCTGTAAGAAGTTTTTCAGCAGCTTCATTGTCTGCCACTCTCAATACAACGGAAGCCTGTTTTTTAGCCACAGCGATAAATGCGTACATATACTCGATATTGATATTGTTTCTTGCCAAAACATTCACAACTTTTGCCAGAGCTCCCGGCTCATCGGGAATCGACACACCGACAACTCTTGTGATCGACACGAAACAGCCTGATGATTCAAGAGCCTGTTTTGCTCTTTCGGGTTCGGTCACGATCAGGCGGAAAATGCCGAAATCCTGCGTATCCGCAACACTCATTGCACGGATATCGATACCGGCATTGGCAATAGCATCTGTGATCGTAACGAGCTTGCCTTCCTTGTTTTCAACGAAAATAGATAACTGTTTTACAGCCATTTGTAAAACCTCCTTTTATATAGTGATACCGTAACGTCTGCGGTTATCAATGACACGGACAGCCTTGCCTTCGGAACGTGCAATCGTCTTGGGTGCAACCAGATGCAGCTTGGGATTGATGCCCAGCATGGCTTTCATCGCATCCTGCAATTCCTTTTCTTTCTTTGTGATGTACTTCGGACTGTCGGAGAAATCCTCCTCACCCATCTCGACATATACATCAAATGTATCGGAATTGTTCACCCTGTCAAGCACGATCTGATAATTCGGTGCATAGCCCTTGTTGAGCAGTACAGCTTCGATCTGACTCGGGAATACATTCACGCCCTTGATGATCATCATATCATCGGAACGTCCCATCGGTTTCGCCATTTTAATAAAAGTTCTGCCGCAGGAACATTTCTTTCTTGTCAGCACACAAATATCTCTTGTTCTGTATCTCAGCAGGGGGAATGCCTCTTTATCAAGAGAGGTGAATACCAATTCGCCCTTTGTGCCTTCGGGCAGGACTTCACCTGTATTCGGATCGATTATTTCAGCGATAAAATGATCTTCATTAATGTGCATACCGTTCTGTTCACAGCATTCAAAAGCAACACCGGGACCGCTGATCTCCGTCAAGCCGTATATATCATAGGCTTTGATACCGAGATTTTTCTCTATATCCTGACGCATTTCCTCTGTCCACGGTTCTGCACCGAAAATGCCTGCTTTCAGCTTGTTGTCTTCGGGCTTGTAGCCTCTCTCTTTGAGAGATTCGCCTATATATGCCGCATAGGACGGCGTACAGCAAAGTATTGTAGAATTCAAGTCCATCATGAACTGAATCTGTCTGTCCGTATTGCCGCTTGACATAGGCAAAGTCAGACAGCCGGCTTTATGCGAACCGCCATGCAGTCCCGAACCGCCTGTGAAAAGTCCGTATCCATAGCATACCTGACAGACATCTTCACTTGTACCGCCTGCCGCTGTGATCGCCCTTGCACAGCAATCTTCCCACAAGTCGATATCATGCTGTGTATAAAAAGCTACAACCCTCTTACCTGTCGTACCTGATGTGGAATGTATTCTCACACAGTTCTTCAAATCCGTTGCCAAAAGTCCATAGGGATATGCCTCTCTCAGATCATCTTTTTTCAGGAAAGGCAGTTTGTGTAAATCAGCCGTGCTCTTTATATCTTCGGGCTTTACGCCTTTTTCATCCATCAGATCACGGTAATACTTCACATTGTCATATACATATTTTACCTGTTTTACCAGCTTTTCATCCTGTAACTTTTTGATGTCCTCAACAGGCATGGTTTCAAATTCTTTCTGGAAATATCTGTTTTCCATTGATCATCACTCTTTCATTTAATTATTATAACCGAGTTCAAATGCCTTTTTATTAATTTCCACAAAAGCAGGCTTTACGCATTTTTCGATAGCGGCTTCCCACTTTTCACGGGGTATGTCAAAATATTTTGCCAACCTGCCCATGAGAACGATATTGCAAGCCTTTGCGGAACCTGCCTGTGATGCCAATGCCAATGCATCGATATCATCTACATGAACGCCTTTTGCCTTCATTTCGTCAAGGATATTTTCGGGATATTCCGCATTGCCTATAATAACGGGCATAGGATCAATCTGCTGTGTATTTACGATAACCGTACCGCCCTTTTTCAAATCTTTGATATATCTTGCTGCCTCTATCTTCTCAAAGCTGACGATAAAATCAGCTTCGCCTTCTTCAATGATCGGAGAATACACTTTATCGCCGAATTTAACGTATGTTACAACAGAACCGCCACGCTGACTCATTCCGTGAACTTCGCTGACTTTTACGTCAAAGTCCTCATCTACAAGCAGTCTTCCGAGCAGTTTTGAAGCAAGCAGAGAACCCTGACCGCCTACACCGACTATCATAATATTTTTTGTTGCCATGATTATTTCTCCTCACTTTCAAAAGCGTCAAACGGACAAAGACTTGCACAAACACCGCAGCCAATACACAATGTATTGTCGATCACAGCGTGTTTGTCCCTGAAAGATATCGACGGACAGCCGAACTTCATGCAGCGTTTACAGCCACGGCATTTATCGGGATTGACATACAACGGCTTTTTGGGCTTGACATACTTCAAAAGAACACAAGGTCTGCGTGAGATAATAACAGACGGCTCATTTTTGGCGAGTTCCTCTTTAACAACTCTTTCACATTCTTCCAGATTATACGGATCAACAACTCTTACAGAGTTTATTCCGACAGAATGGCAAAGGCTTTCCAGATCAACTTTACCTGCAGGATCGCCCTTTATATTGTAGCCTGTTGTCGGATTCTGCTGATGTCCCGTCATGCCTGTAATGGAGTTGTCAAGGATAATAACCGTTGAATTTGACCGGTTATAAGCGATATTGACAAGACCTGTAATGCCTGAGTGCATAAAAGTAGAATCACCGATTACACAAACAGTTTTGTTTTCAGTTTCCTCACCGCCTGCTTTGTTATATCCGTGAAGTCCCGATACAGACGCACCCATGCAGAGTGTCATATCAAGGGCATTGAGCGGCGGCATGGAACCCAGTGTATAACAGCCTATATCGCCAAGCACTGTAATTTTATTCTTTGCAAGCACATAGTAAATGCCCCTGTGCGGACAGCCTGAACACATCATAGGCGGTCTTACGGGAATCGCCGTATCAAGCGATACATTCTCTTTATCTTCCAGACCGAATGCCTTTGCAATGGTCTTCTGTGAAAATTCTCCTATGACAGAGAATTTTTCTTTACCGATAACATTGACACCGATATTCTTGCAGAATGTTTCAATAATCGGATCCAATTCCTCTATCACATATACTTTGCCGACTTTTGCGGCAAAATCTTTTATCAGATTAACAGGCAGGGGATTTACCATGCCGATTTTAAGAACTGCCACTTTATCTCCGAAAACTTCCTTTACATACTGATAAGAAGTTGATGAAGTGATGATACCGAAATCATATTCGCCCGTACCGTTTTCCACTCTGTTAAGCGGAGATGTTTCTGCATATTCCGTCAATTTAGCCGTTCTTTCCTCTACAAACGGGTGACGCTTTATCGCATTGGCAGGTGCCATGATGTATTTCTGAGGATTCTTTACATACTCTTTTGTAACTTCCGTTCTTTCGCCTGTTTCGGTAATGCTCTGTGAATGTGCTACTCTTGTACACATCTTGATAAATACAGGTGTATCGAATGTTTCGGAAATCTCATAAGCGATTTTTGCAAAGTCAAGGGCTTCCTGTGAATTGGACGGTTCCAGCATGGGAACTTTTGCAGCTATCGCATAATGGCGTGAATCCTGTTCATTCTGTGAAGAATGCATACCTGCATCATCTGCCACGCATATCACCATGCCTGCATTGACACCTGTATATGACATGGTAAACAGCGGATCAGCTGCTACATTCAAACCAACGTGTTTCATACAGCAGGCGGAACGCTTTCCTCTCAAAGACGCTCCGAAAGCCGTTTCCATTGCTACTTTTTCATTCGGTGCCCATTCGCAGTAGGTATCATTGAATTTGGCAAATTCCTCTGTTATTTCCGTACTCGGCGTGCCGGGATAACTTGATATAACGGAACAGCCTGCTTCATAAAGACCTCTTGCCAATGCGGCATTTCCTATCATCAATGCTTTCATTGATATATACCCCCTTTTACTGATTTCTCAAATCAACGATTCTCTTAGCCTTGCCCTGAAAACGCTCTATCGTTTTCGGTGCAACAAGCGTAACTTTTGTTCTCAAGCCAAGAATTGACTGCATTTTTGCCTCTATAAACTTCTTCAAGTCGCTCAATCTCTGATACTGTTCGAGCAATTCTACATTTTCAAGTTCTACTTTGATTTCAAGACTGTCCCTGAAATTCTCTCTTGTAATGACAAGCATATAGTGCGGTGCAATATCCTTGATATTGATAAGAATATTTTCGATCTGTGTCGGGAATACATTAACGCCCTTGATGATAAGCATATCATCTGTTCTGCCCATGGTTTTAGCCATTCTTGCATGAGTTCTTCCGCAGGAACAAGGCTCATATGTGATTTTTGTAATATCCTTTGTTCTGTATCTCAGAACAGGCATTCCACGCCTTGTGAGTGTAGTGATAACCAATTCACCGACTTCACCTTCACCAAGTCTTTTGCCTGTGTCATGGTCGATGATTTCAGGCAGGAAGTGATCCTCTGCAAAGTGCATACCGTCCCTTGCCTCACAGTCACCTGATACACCCGGACCGCCCAACTCTGTCATGCCGTAGTTGTCGGATACACGGATATTGAAATTGCTTTCTATCTGTGAACGCATGGCAGGCGTACAAGGTTCCGAACCGAGTATTCCCAATCTCAAAGAGTAATCCGAAAGCGGATAACCTGCTTCTTTAACAGCCTCTGAAAGATACAGTGCATAAGACGGCGTTGCAACAAGTCCTGTTACACCATAGTCACGCATCATCATCAGCTGCTTTTCGGTATTGCCCGAAGATGCGGGGATAACGGTTGCACCGATATTTTCCATGCCGTAGTGAAGTCCCAAAGCACCCGTGAACAAGCCGTAACCGAAACTGATCTGTATAATATCATCAGCCGTAACACCGCCTGCAACGGCTACACGGGCTACCAAGTCAGCCCATATTTTGATATCCTCTTTTGTATATACGCCAACGGTAGGCTTGCCTGTCGTACCCGATGAAGCGTGTATTCTGACAATATCTTTCATGGGAGTGGCCACCATGCCGAAAGGATAATTGTCACGGAAATCGTCCTTTGTCGTGAAGGGGATATACTCTATATCGGAAAGCACTCTGATTTTCGAGCCGTCACCCACGCCTGCATCTTCCAGTCTTTTGTGATACAGCGGTACATTGTCATAACAATACTTAACGGTTTCTTTCAGTCGTTCCAACTGGATTTTTTCAATTTCCTGTCTTGGCATTGTTTCAATGTCTTTCTGAAACATCATTTCTTATCATTTCCTTTTCTTAGAATTTGTTTTATTGTCAGCCTTTTTGGAAGCTGTATTTTCTGCTTTTGTTTCAACGGTGGGTTCTTCCGTCACTTCGTCACCGCTGATTGCCTGCTTATATGATACCGTGATTTTCTTGTCATAGCAAGCAAATATTTTTTCCACTCTATCCATATCCTTGGCAGGTGCTATGAAAGTGATGATCGGAGTGATGACGATTCCCAAAATCATGGCAAGCATACCTGCATTGATGGGAGATTTGAAGTATTCCAATACGGCATTGTCGAATTTAACGCCTGCAAGGTTGCATACAAATGACGCACCCGAAATGCCGATGCCAAGTACAAAGTTTACCCATACAGCCGTTTTTGAAACTTTTTTCATATAAAGACCGTACATGAACGGAGCAAGGAACGCACCTGCCAGAGCACCCCATGAAACGCCCATCATCTGAGAAATGAACAGAACAGGTGAATTTGCCTGAACGATTGCGATTACTGCCGAAATGGCAATAAAGAATACAATGAATACTCTCATGCAGAGAACTTTTTTCTTTTCTTCCATAGCCTTTTTCTTGAAGAATACGGGGTCTATGAAGTCCATTGTCAATACGGAACTTGAAGTCAGTACAAGGCTTGAAAGCGTACTCATGGAAGCCGAAAGTACGAGTATTACAACGATACCGATAAGAACGGGAGAAAGATTTTCAAGCATCTTGGGGATAACGGAGTCATAGCCGCCGACAGGCTTGCCGTCTGCACCCATTTCACCGAACAGTCTGCCGAATCCGCCGAGGAAATAACAGCCGCCTGCAACGATTATCGCAAATATCGTTGAAACAATAGTGCCTGTGCTGATGGATTTTTCGGATTTTATCGCATAGAATTTCTGCACCATCTGAGGAAGTCCCCATGTGCCGAGAGAGGTCAGAATGACAACGCCTATCAAACCCCATATATCAGGACCGAAGAATGACGCAAATGCACCCTTGAATTCTATACCGTTGGCAACTTCAACGCTTTCCTGTGAAAGAAGTCCGATTGTTGCCTGAAGTCCGCCGTTGATATTGAGAACCGCCGCTATGACTGCAACGATACCGAACAGCATGATGATTCCCTGAATGAAATCATTGATAGCCGTAGCCATATAGCCGCCCAGAACGACATAAACGCCTGTGAGAACTGCCATAGCGATTACACAATACGCATAAGGAATGTGGAATGCCATTTCAAACAGTCTGGAAAGACCGTTATAGAGTGACGCTGTGTACGGAATGAGGAATAAAAATATGATGACAGCAGACGCAATTTTCAGTGCATTGGAATTGTATCTTTTTGCGAAGAAATCGGGCATGGTAGCGGAATCAATGTGCTGAGTCATGACACGGGTACGTCTGCCGAGAATGTTCCATGCCAGCAGAGAACCGATAAAAGCATTTCCCAAGCCTATCCAAGTTGACGCAAGACCGAATCTCCAGCCGAACTGACCTGCATAGCCTACAAAGATAACTGCCGAAAAATAAGATGTACCGAATGCAAAAGCCGTAAGCCACGGACCTACCGAACGATTACCAAGTACAAAGCCGTTGACATCTGTTGCCTGCTTGCGGCAGTAGATGCCTACTCCTATCATCACTCCGAAGAAGATGACAAGAAAAAGAATTTTGATGAACATATCCATTTTGTTTTTTCTCCTTCTCTTTATTCTTTAAAAGAAATATTTTTAAAATAATATGTGTTATCATTGTAAGCACATATTAAAATAAACGAGGTAAAAAGATGGTAACAGATTTTCATACACACGTCTATCCCGACAGGATAGCCGAAAAAACAATAAAAACGCTCATGGATTCCGCCCCCGATGTGAAGATATACACAAAAGGCACTCTCAATGCCCTGTTGGAAAGCATGAAAAATGCAGGCATTGACAGATCCGTGGTACTCCCTGTTGCGACACGCAAGGGACAGTTTGATACGATCAACAAATTCGCCCTTGAACTGAACAGGACATATCCAAATCTTGTATCATTCGGCGGCATACACCCCGATGATGACAATATCGAAGAAAAAATCAAATTCCTGAAAGATAACGGCTTTAAGGGAGTCAAAATTCACCCCGACTATACCGATACATTTATATATGACGAAAGATATATCAAAATCATAAAAGAGTGTGCCAGACAGGGCTTGAAATTAGTCACTCATGCAGGTGCCGATCCTGCATTCAAAATCATTCACTGTCACCCTCAAAAAGCAAGACAGGTTCTTGAAAAAGTCCATGCCGAAACAGGCGTGAAAGAACCGTTTATGATATTCGCACATCTGGGCGGTATCAGAGTTCATGAAGATGTCAAAAAATATCTTCTCGGCAGTAACTGTTATCTGGATATAAGCTGTTCGTTTTCGGAACTCGGCAGTTGGTGTGATACTACTGCAAAAGAAGTGGCTGAAGTTATTAAAATACACGGTGCCGATAAAATTCTCTTTGCCACGGACAGTCCTTGGAATGACCAAAAAGCCTATCTTGAACATTTCAGGGCTATGCAAGAGATATCCGACACCGAAAAAGAATTGATTTTATATCGGAATGCCGAAAAAATATTATCCGAAAATTGAAAGTACCTGCATATTATAGCACTTTAAAGGGCTAAAGTCAATTACACCATAATCGGCACGACTTACAAATTTTTTTCGTGTTCTTTATGCAAAATATTTAAAAATAAAGGAAGTGACAGCATTGTTCAAAAAAATTACACTGATTTTACTCGGTATCTTGTCATCTGTGGTGATATTGGCATCATGCTCTCAGAAAAAAGAGGAAACTGTCGGTATTGCCACTTCTCTGCAGTTCGATAAATCCTTTTCGGGTTCAAGAACAGTCACCATGACTTTCCCGAAAAGCACCGCAGGTTCGGCAGAGGAAAATTCCCTTGATAAAGTCATTCAAAAATACTGTCCCGAAGATATGGAATATTCCAAAGATACATCTGACGGTCAAATCAAATACAGCTTTGTACTCAAATTCAATTCCGCTCACGATTATTCACAGAAAATTGAACAACTTACAGGCACTGCCGTCAAAACTGCCTTTTCCAATCCCGATACGGTTTTGACTCACGGCTGGAAACTGCAGGAAGATTTCTCCAGTGCACAGCTTTTCAGATGGATTCATGAGGGGGCAAATGCCGAAAATTTCGATGACCTCGATTTCAGGATATCCGAAACCAAAACCACCGTTCTGTTCGGCACTGACAGGGCGGAAACAGAACCTGTTATTTCCGTGAATAAGCTGTCGGGCTATCCCATACAGAAAATTGCCATTGATACCGTCAATCAGAAAAACGTCTTTGACCGTACCATTGTCTTTACGATTGCACAGACCACTTTTGATGAGATCAATGACGCTTTGACGGGCTATTTCAAAGATATCACCGAAGGGGCTTCCAAATCCGAATGGCTTCTCGATCACGGTGTATATCTCTATAAAGTCAGATATGACGATATCTCTTTAAAAGAACTGGCAGGCTATACAAGCAATCTCCTGCATTCCGTTTACTGCGATATCAGCTATAAAGACAAATCCATCGGAAGTACCGTTCTTGCCGAACAGAATTCTTTCACGGAAACGCTTGATTTTTCCAACTACGTTTCCAACAGTGATCTGAATGTCCCGATAGAATATACCTATATGGTAGAGGATTCTTCCGAACTCGGTGAATGTCAGCTTTATGAAAACGGTGAATGGACTCCTGCCACCAACCTCATGGATTCCAACAGATACGGTAAATTTGTTGCCGTCAAAAGTACGGATTCCGTGATAAAACTCCGTATCAATGACGGCAGACAGTATGACTGTTCTTCAATCGATGTAGACTTCATGGCTCTCGACGGAAATACCATTGAGAAAGCCGTCACTTTTGAATATGATATCGCCACAGGCGGTAATGAAGCCATCAAATATGCCATGTCCTATTTCGACAGTTTAGGCATCAATGCACAACAGGATACAAAAGGCGGTAAAAATACCTGTACGGTCAGATTCACAGGCACTCCCGAAGAAGTCAATCTTGCCTTTGCCAATATATTCGGCTCTGCCAATAAGACCGACACTTCCTCCTATACTCCCTTTATGACTCTCCGCACCACCAAAAAATTCACGGAATACATTGATTTTTCTCCGCTGATTGTCGGCAAGAATATCAATACTCCCATCAATTATTATCTTACGGCAAAATGGGGCGATATCATCAAGAAAATCAATGTCACTTACAATACAGAAAATACTGCGGCAGATTCCAAAAATCCCGATATCGAATACAACAGCAAGGCTGCCGTTCTGATTTTGCAGTCACCTTCTGCGGAACTGCATTTTGACGTTTCCACTCCCAATGTCAGTGATATTATCGCCATGTGCATTATATCCTTTATCATCACAGCCGGCGGAATCGTTGCCTTGTTCCTTTTCAGGAAACAGCACGGCAGATTTATCCCTGCACAAGCCGTTGAAACATACGTTCTCCCCGAAACTCCCAAAAGAAAGAGGCTCAAAAAATGATAAAATTATGTATATTCGACCTTGACGGCACGCTTGTCAATTCCCTTTATGACCTTGCCGACAGCATGAACTATGCTTTGAAAAAATACGGCTTTCCGACACATGAAACCGAAAAATACAAAAAAATGGTCGGCAGCGGCATTTCCGTTTTAGCCGACAGGGCTATGGTCATTCCCGTCGGAAGTGCCGATCCCGAATTGAAAAAAAATCTCCTTGCAGATTACAACGCCTATTACAGCGTTCACTGCATGGACAAAACTCGTCCTTATGAAAATATCAAGGAACTCCTTGATGAACTCGACAAAAGAAATATCCAATATTCCGTCATGTCCAATAAGCCTGACAATTTCTCCAAGACGATCGTGAAAACGCTTTTCCCCGAAAATGAATTTGCATCGATATGGGGCAAGCGTGACGGCTTTGAGAGAAAGCCTTCTCCCCAGTCTGTATGGGCTTTGATTGACGAACTCGGTATACAGAAAAATGAATGTCTTTACATAGGCGACAGTGATGTTGACGTTCAGACGGCACTCAATGCAGGTTTGCAGTTCTGCGGCGTGAAATGGGGATTCCGTTCCGTTGAGGAACTCACCAATGCAGGTGCAACGTACATAGCCAAAACCCCCTTTGACATTCTTACGGTGATTGACAATGAAACAAATGCCTAAACCAAATTATCAGTTGGAACTTGATAAAACGCTTGCCAAAATCACACAAGAAAATATCCGTCCAAGACTGTTGCTTCATGCGTGTTGTGCCCCATGCAGCAGCTATGTGTTGGAATACCTCACGAAATACTTTGATATCACCGTATTTTTCTATAATCCGAATATATCCCCCGAAAGCGAATATCTTCACCGTGTCAATGAGATAAAACGGCTGATTTCGGAGATGTGTCCGACAGTAAATTTCATTGAGGGCAGATATGAACCCGAAAAGTTCTATGAAATGGCAAAGGGACTTGAAAGCGAACCTGAACGGGGTGCAAGATGTGTAAAGTGCTATCGAATGAGAATAGAGGAAAGTGCGGTTATCGCCAAACAAGGCAACTTTGACTACTTCACCACAACGCTTTCCATCAGTCCGCAAAAAGACAGCCACGTTTTAAATTCCATCGGCAAAGAGATAAGCGAAATATATGATATTCCCTATCTTTATTCCGACTTCAAGAAAAAAGGCGGTTACAAGCGTTCCATTGAACTCTCTGCACAATTTCACCTGTACAGACAGAATTTCTGTGGCTGTATCTACTCCAAAACATAAAACAAAACCGACAGACAGATTTTTTCATTTCTGCCTGTCGGCTTTTTTACTGTGCCGTTATGGATTTATTGAAATTCTTTTCTTCTCTGTGACACTTCAAGGCATATATTCCGCATATACAATATCCTATTGCAAGAATCAGTATTAAGGGATTATGCAAAAAAAGCCCAAGTCCTACAAGACTGACAGCCTTTATAATAGCAAAGACACCTACTGCTTTCAGCCTGCACATAAAATCACACACACTAAAGCCAAGGCTTGACAATACTACTAAAAAAGCTGTGCAAATAAATATTATCTGCTCAACCGGATAGCTGACAGTGTACGGGTAATAGGGAGGCGGCTGCAAAGGAACCCAAATACCGCTCCAGAATATAAATAACAGAAAAAGTACCCCAGCCACGATATTGATTATCGCCATAACCCTCAGCCAGTCATAAAATCCACTATGGTCTTTCATATTCATCTTCCTTTCACAATCACAATTTATTACGTTATATTGTATCACACTCAAACATGAGTTTCAATCACGATTTTATACAAATAAAAAGTGTTTTTTTGTCACTATTTTATAAAAAAATTCCTCTCTGAACGGTTCATTCAGAGAGGCTGTTTTGTGTCATTCCTTTGCGGAAATCATTTAAGAACCAAAACGGTACTGCCGGGCATGGTGATCTCCTGACCTGAAACGGTGAATTCCGTCACGCCGTCAGTTTCATCTGCACCTGCACCGCCGCCTGTACCGAAAAAGTCATCATCCAAGCCGCCCGAAGAACCGCCTTCATCAAAGTAGGCTTTGAGATAGCCCCTTACTTCATTCACTTTGAACGTATCGGGAACGGTAACAGTCGAGGATTTGCCCGAAAGATTGAATATCACCATGACTTTCGAGCCGTTGTATTCGGAGATATAAGCGGAAGTTTCATTTTTGCCGAGATCAACGGCTGTCAGAGTACCCTTTGCAATTTCGGGATTCTGATTTCGGAGGGCAATGGCTTTCTTATAGAAATTCAAAAGGGAATTTTCGTCAGCAAGCTGTTCTTCCACGGATTTTTCAGGCTTGCCGTCAACGCCTGCACCGGGGATTTTAGCAACATAGCCTGTTGTATCCGTAGATGACCAGTACATACCGGTACGTTTTTCGGGATCGTTCTGTGAACCTGTCATGCCGATCTCCTCACCGTAATAAATGAACGGATTGCCGGGTGCCATGAGATAGAGAGCCGCCGCAAGTCGTCTTTGCGTTTCTTTGAGGAGGAAGCCCGCACTTCTGCCGGTATCGTGATTGGATATGAACGGTGTATCAATGGCATCGGGATTGTTTTTCCTGATATCATTCTGCCACATTTCGAGATAGCTGATATAGCTTTTCGCATTCTTGTCGGAAACAGCCGTATTGACACGTCCCGTTGAACCCTGCATATCAAAATTGAAGAAGCTGTCAACGCCCGACTTGTAGAAATTGGATATAGTAGTGGAATCCTTCCAGCATTCGCCTACCATGTAGACATCTTCTTTGACAGTTTTTGCATAGTCATAGAACCATTTCAGATCTTCAATGGAACCGTCATCGTCAAGAGAAGAATTGCCGCTTTCAAACCACCATACCGCATCGAGTCTGAAACCGTCAACGCCGATATCCGTCAGCCAGTATTTTGCGATATCCTGCAATTCCTGTCTTAAATTTTCATTTTCAAGATTGAGGTCAGGCATATCGGTATCGAATTCACCCTGATAATACCAGTCATCCACGCCTGCCGAATGCCAGCCGACTTTCTTTTCACCCTTTTCAAAGTGATAATAATCCGCATAGCCGTCAGTTTTGCCTGCTTTCAGCTCTTCGATAGCCTTCTGGAACCATTCATTGGAACGGGAAGAATGATTGATGACCAGATCGATAATGACATTGATATGTCTTTTATGAGCCTCTTCGACTAATTTTTTCATATCGTCATTCGTACCGTAATCCTTGTCAACGGTCATATAATCCGTGACGTTATACTTGTGATAGGACGGTGACTGCATGACGGGCATGAGCCAGATACCCTCTATGCCAAGATCATTGGTAGTGGAAGTATCGCCGTCATTGAGATAATCCAGATGCTGTGTGATGCCGTTGAGATCACCGATCCCGTCACCGTTGGAGTCATAGAAGGAATACGGGAATATCTCATAAAAAGTCCTGTACTTGTCATTGGAAAAGTCATAGGAAACGCTTTTGAAACCGCCGTCATCGGGAACGGCAAGCGTATTGGATTCCGTCTGTGAAACAGTGCTTGCGGTCTGTGAAGTTTCCGAAGGCTGAGGTGCCTGTGTATATTCCCTGCCCTTGCAGGCGGCAAGAGATGACACCAAGACAGCCGCAAAGAGAACCGCTGAGAGAATTTTCTTTATTTTCATATTATCATCCTTTCGTGAGAAGAATAAAGAAAGCAAGGAGCTTTTTTGGAGAAAGCGTCCTTGCTTTGCTGTTGAGTTGAATGGGATCAGCCTTTAACGGCACCGCCTGTAACGCCCGCAACATAGAAACGCTGCATGATGGTGAACAGAACGGTGATCGGAACGGCAATCAGCACAGCTCCTGCACAGAATACCGTGAACCATTCATTCATGGTTTCGGGAAGGAGCATTTCGTAAAGTCCCATTGCAACGGTGAATTTCTCATCGTCACCTTTCATGAAGTAACTTACGAATACATAGTCTGCCCACGGTCCGAGGAAGGTCGTCAGAGCCGTATAAACGATGATCGGCTTGGAAAGCGGAAGAATAATGATCCAGAAGATCTGGTTTCTTGTTGCACCGTCTATCTTGGCAGCTTCATCGAGGGAACGTGGGATCGTATCGAAGAAACCCTTGGCGATCTGATAGCCGAGTCCGGCACCGGACGAGTAAACGATAACGAGTGAGAAAAGCTGTTTGCCCAGACCGATGATCTCCATGATATTGTAGATAGCAGCCATGGACATGAATCCGGGGAACATACCAAGGATCAGACCGAAGTTCATGAGCATTTTACGGCTCTTGAAACGGAGTCTGGAAAGTGCGTAGCTGACCATGAGGATGATCAGTGTGGAAATAAGGCATGAGAATACGGCAACGATAAATGTGTTGAGAAGCCATCTGCCGTACGGGAAAGTCATTCTTTCGATCGGAAGAACGATCAGAGGATTGGTGTCAGAAATAGGCTGTGACGCATCCATAGGACCTTCCTGACGGAAAAGTTTGATATAGTTGTCAAATGTCCATACTTCAGGGAAGAATGTATTGAGCGATACACCCTCTTTGCCGTTGAATGACTGGAATACAAGCCATAAGATCGGGAATATCCATATAACAACCATAATAGCCAGTACGATATACACCACGATATTGGCAATTTTTCTTCTCTGACCATAACCTGTCTGCATAGAGCCGATATTTGTTTGTTTTGTTGTCATGAGAACTCCTCCTCATTCTTAGTAGCCTTGGACATATTGAATGTAATGAGAGAACCTGTTGCACAAAGCACAAATACGATGATACCGATAACGGATGCCAGCTTATAGTCGGCTTCACTTACGGTCAGGGTATACAGCCATGTAACGAGCAGGTCGGTAGTACCTGCACCGCTGTGGTAATCTACTGCACCCGGCTTACCTTGTGTGAGGAAGTAGATAACATTGAAGTTATTGATATTTCCAACAAAAGTAGAGATAAGATAAGGTGTCATTACGAAAGATATGTAAGGAAGTGTGATCTTGGTGAACTGCTGAACAGCGTTTGCACCGTCGATCCTTGCACTCTCATAGAGGTCTTCGGGAATGTTCATCAGAATACCCGAAACACTGAGCATGGTATAGGGAATACCGATCCACATATTGACCACGATAACACTGACTCTTGCCCAGCCCGTCTGTGAAAGGAACGGGATATTGGTGTGAAGGATCGCATTCACGATACCCTTGTCATCAAGGAGAAGACGCATAACGAGAAGTGTTACGAACTGGGGAACAGCCGATGTGATAACGAACATGGTTCTCCAGAAGCCCTTTGCCTTGATGTCTTTCTTGTTGATAAGCAATGCAAGAACGATACCAAGAATATAGTTGGAGAAAGTAGCAAAAACTGCCCATACGAGTGTCCAGAGAAGAACCTTGCCGAATGTATAGGATTTTTCTGCATTGTTATAGAATACGTCCGCAAAGTTCTGGAAGCCTACCCACCAGTACAGTCGGTTGAATGCGTTGTGATCCTTGTCGTAGTTCGTAAACGCCATGAAAACGGTGAATATGATCGGCAGGATATTGAATACCATCAAAAGAAGTATCGGAAGGGTAAGGAGAGTGATGTGATAACGCTCATCGAGGAACGTTTTCATTTCATCAACGAAAGAAAGCGGTCTTTTGCCTTCTTTGATGGTTTCCATCGTAGCGAAAGCACTCTTTGTATTGGCGATATAGATAACAAAAAATGCAATACTTACCATGAGTGTCAGAACAACAGAACTTTGTTGGAGTCATCTGCTGTATCCGCATTGGCAATCTGATCACTCAGACCAAAGAAATCGTCCTTTTTGTATTCAATCGGGACATTACCGACAACGCCGTCAACGACAAAATCGGGGTTTTTCGGATCGACATGAACGCCGTATGAATATATCTTTGACAGATAAGTCATACCAAAATTTGCCATAAAGATGATATATGCAACTTCGGCAGCAAGGAACAAAACTCCCTTCATGATCTGCTTGTGAGCCATATTTCCCACACCCATGATGATATAGGAAGCCTTTGTTGCACCGTCACCCTGCGTAAATCTCAGACCATAGCGTTTGAAACCGTTGACTATGAAAAGAAAAACGCTCTTAAAGAAGTATCCTATGTACAGGAAAATCGTCTTGATCGCATTAGGAATACCCGTAAAGAATGATTTTATCTTATAGCTGATCTGCTGACCTCTGGTCATCTGGACATAATCAAGATAATCCATTCATATACAACTCCTTCTTATTGAATTTTAAAGAAATAGTACCAAACAGGCAGCCTGAACCGTATCATTCAGGCTGCCCGTATCAGCCTATCATTTCATGAATCAGTATTTAGATTCGATCGTCTTGAGGTCTTCAAGAATCTTGGCATCATCGAGCTTGCCCTTGGCATTGAGGATGATTCCGCCGTAATCAGCGATCGTACCTGAATTCCAGAAAGTACCGCCTACGCTGGAACTCTGGCCGTGTGAGAACGGTGTCTGAGCAGCGATAGCTATACGAGCCGGATCGTTCTTGATCTGTTCATCTTCGAGAGCGGCGGTTGCTGTCGGGATAAGACCTCTTACCTGATAACGTTTTACCTGTGAATCAGCCTTGCCGAGATAATATGCAAGAGCCTGAGCAGTGATCGGATATGCACTGTATGCGTTTACGCCGATAAGTTTATAACCGCTGAATGAATGGAGCTGAACTTGTTCACCGCCCATGAGAACTGTCGGAAGTTTTGCAGCACCTACATTTTCAGCACCGATAGCATCCTTTATAGCGGGACCGTTCCATGTACCTGTAACAGCAGCTGCCAATGTACCTCCGTCAAAGCCGTTTGTAATGAACGGGTCGTCGCCTACAGAACCGGGAGTACCTTCAAAGCCGTCGCCTACATTTTCTGCGATATGGCACATAGCCTTGACTGCAGCAACACCCTTTTCATTGCCTATTTCTGCGATCTGCTTGTCATTTTCATACTTGATGTTGCAGCCTGCCGCAAAGAAGAAGCCTGTGCTGTACCATGAGTTTGACATTGGGAAATATACAGCCTTGCCTGCTGCCTTCGCCTTTTCGATCATGGTATCCATGCTCTGTACATCTTCTTCAGAGAATACAGTCTTGTCATAGTACATAAAGTAACCGTTATCGGAGGTCTTCGGGAATGCATAGGAAGCACCGTCAACCATACAGATGGCAGTTGCATCTTCCGTATTCTCCTTGAGAACATTGTTGTTGAACAGGTCTGCTACCTTTGCGATGGCACCTGCCTTGACGAGCTTATAGAGCTGGTCATCTGCAAAGCTGAATACATCCGCACCGTCCTTAGGACCTTCAAGAATCTTACTTCCTGCCTTGTTTTCACCGACAGAACTTACTTTGATTTTGAAAGTGTATCTGTCATCGGCATACTTTGTTTCAAATTCTTTCTTCAGACCGTCTTCAAAACCTCTGTCGGACGATGAACACCAAAGTGTCATGGAAACAACATTTTCTGTTTTAGCAGCTTCTTCAGCGATCTTGTCCTTGATTCTCTGAACGATTTCAGGAGATCCAAGGTCTACTGCCGAAACATCACTTGCACTTGCCTGTGAAGGCTCTGTCTGTGACTCGGTTGTTGTCGAACTGGGCTGTGTGCTTGCCGGTGTGCTGCTGGTCTGTGTCGAACCGCCGCAGCCTGCCAGAGCACCTGCTGCCATCATTGCTGTCAAAAGCAATGCAACCACTTTTTTGGATTTACTAACCATAGTGATAATCCCTCTTTCTAAAAAATTTTTTGTTTTTATGCACCTTATGTGCCAAAAGGTGTCCGAAGGCATACACCTCCCCCACCGCTACCAATATCATATCACAGCATTCACATAATTTCAATTACCTGTTGTCATTTTTATTCATATAAATAAATTTGTTTCTATATTTTTATATACTTTTACCCGATTTTTTCTTTTTTTTGGAATTTGCGACAATTTTCATTCAAAAAATGTAGTTATTTTCACATGATTCTTTTGTGCTTTTTCACCATATCGGATTTTAACAATTTTTTAACATTGTTTCCGATATATGAATTTTTGGTATAATTATTGTTAAAATTCCATTTTGGTAAACCTTAAAAATAATCCTTACGTCAAAATAGCCAAATAACAATCCCAAATTTTTTCGTATTGATTGTATAACATTCCACAATGCATTTTGTGCAACACAATTAAAAAAAACAGAAAATTGAAAAGGGAAAATGGAAAATTATTTGTGAGTTCAAAAATAAAAAGCGGAAACCTTGACCGTTCCGCTTTTCACTCATTTTCCACTTTCCATTTTCAACTTTCAATTCAAAAAAATGACCGCCCTATTGGGCAGCCACTTTGTGTCGGCATCTTCCTATTTTCCCGTGTCGTCACCAACAAAGTATCTTCGGCACCATTGAGCTTAACTTCCGTGTTCGGTATGGGAACGGGTGTACCCTCAACGTCATCAACACCAACTCTATTCATTTTATCGCCATTCCCTGACGACTTCGATATTATAGC
>CAMHPW010000004.1 GCA_946187095.1 uncultured Clostridia bacterium
GCTACTACCCCCGAAAGACCGCACAGGAAAGCGTATATTGAGCCGTCTGTGCCATCTTCCGTTGATGTTAATGATTTTACATTACTGCAAGCATTAGCGGCTGAATTTGAGGAAAATAAGCCCTCTGCACCCGTTCAAGATACCATACAAACAGAGAAAAAGGGAAAATTTGACTTACAGAAATTCATTTCCGACCATAATATCCTCGTCAAAAGCATTGAAAACACTCCTAATGGAACTGTGAAGTATGTCCTTGAACATTGTTTGTTTGATGAAAGCCATAAGGGAAAGGACGCTGCTATTTTCCAAAAGTCTGACGGCTCTCTTGGCTATAAATGCTTCCATAATTCTTGTTCGGATAAGCATTGGAAAGATGTTCGCTTGCTGTTTGAGCCTGACGCATACGATAAAAAGACAGATAATAACACCAAAAGAGAAAAAAAATTGTCTGTCTATGATGTGGACGGAACAGGGTTGCTTACAATAGCTAATTTGAAAAATTACTTGAAAATAAAAGGTTATGAAGTTCACTACAACATTATCAAGCATTCTTTGGAATATTCAGGCTTTAAAGGTCATTCTCACGACCATTTGCCCGAAACTGCACCGACAATCATTTATGACGACTTGCAAACAGAATTTGAAAAGTGCAGTGCAGCTAAAATTGCGGATATATTGTTAGTTATTGCAGCAGATAATAGAGTAAATCCCATTCTTGACATGATTACATCTGCAAAATGGGATGGTAAAGACCGTATTGAAGAAATATACAACATTTTCTGCATCGGCAAAGAGGATAAATTGAGCCGAGAAATCATCAAGAAATGGCTTATGCAAGCTGTTTGTGGCTTGTTCAATGATAGCAAAAATCCATTCTCGCTTGATTTGATATTGGTATTCAAGGGAAAACAAGGCATTGGCAAAACAAGATTTTTTGAACACCTTACTATGATTTCTCAATACTTCGGAGAGGGTGTCTGCATTGATCCACGCAACAAAGACAGTATCATTCAGGCAACAAGTAATTGGATATGTGAATTAGGCGAAATCGGCAGCACTCTGAAAAAGGATATTGACAGCGTTAAAGCCATGCTGACAAAGGCTAATGACGAATACAGGCTTCCATACGGCAGGACAACACTTAAATTTCCTCGTATGACTTCGTTTGTTGGTACAGTAAATGACGATAAATTCCTGATAGATCAGACAGGAAACAGAAGATTTGCGACTGTTCCCATATCTGATGATGTACATATCGACTACAATAAACAGATTAAAACTTTCAATGCCTTACAGTTATGGGCACAGGTATATCGTGTCGTGCAGGAAGAAATTGCCAAAGGTGCGACAATGGCAAGCTGCTTCCGACTTGATCCAGAAATGAAAGAGGAATTGGACAGCAGAAATGAAATTTACACGAAGCCTATGAAAGCGGAAGATGAAGTTATAGACATTCTGGCAAAATTGAACGTGGAAAGACAAATAACATCATCAAATTATACTATAACAGACGAATATATGACCGTAACGGAATTTATCAGTCAGCACAACGAATTGAACAAATATACAACCGAACAGGTTGGAAAAGTTCTCACAAAATTAGGATATGAAAGTCAAAGAAAAAAGACGAACGGTAGAGCAACTCGAATGAAATTATTACCTAAGAAAGAATATAATAAAAAATTTTAATTTTGTGATTCCTTCACTTTTTGTGTGATTGGGTGAACAGCAAACAGGGTTTTTTGACATACGGTGAACAGTGGTGAACAGCGGTGAACAGTTAATTCATTTTGCTGTTCACCTTATTTTTTCCCTATTTCATGGGCTTTTTTAGACTTTTGAAGTCTAAAAATCTGTCAAGGTGAACAGGGTGAACAGCACTTTCTTAGAAACTTTTTAAAAAATACACTATTTTTTTCTATTTTATTAAAATAGAAATTTTCTTGATTTATAGTTTTTCAAAAAATGGCTTTTTTGCTGTTCACCTTTTTTTAAAAATCCCTATTTTATCGGATTTTTTATTATTTTTGGTAATTTTTGGCTGTTCACCTTACCCCCCTTTACTGTTCACCTTACCCCCCTTTACTGTTCACCTTACCCCCTTTTACTGTTCACCTTTTTGCCATTTTTATCAATTTACTGTTCACCCTATATCACATATATTGTGATAAATCTATCATCACACAAAGGGGAGTATATGGGCTTTGATATAGAAATTTAGTTAAAGTTAATTATCATAAAAATGAGTAAGGTTGAAATTCGTCTTGCTCCTAACTGTATTATCTGTTCTACTCGTTTTGTCTAATTATAAAATTGACGTTAATACTTGCCTGTGGTATCGGCATATTTTTCAGCAGTTAATTCTTTTGTCCTGCTTGTCTGTTTGTCAGCCAGTGACTTCTGGATTTCAGTTTAGTCAAATCATCGAACTGCTTGAAAGATGTTGTTTTTGTAGTTTTTAACCTGCCCTGATGGCATAGCCGATATAGTTTTAGCTTGTCCTTTGGCATATAATGTTTTATTACTTTGTTTTCTCCACTTCCGTAACCATGTGTATGCAGGAATAAACAACATAAAAATTGGAAAGAAAGTAAATACAATCTTATAGATATATGCAAGCATAGATTTTGTATATATAAAGTACATCCAAAATCGCTTGGTAGGGAAAAATCTCCACGCCCCTTGATGTCGCAGACGGCAACATCACAATCGTTATCACTCACCATGCAGCATATTTTACAGACGATCTTCAAGCTGATTTGCAATTTGGCAGTGC
This sequence comes from uncultured Clostridia bacterium, assembly GCA_946187095.1. Classification (GTDB taxonomy): domain Bacteria; phylum Bacillota; class Clostridia; order Oscillospirales; family Acutalibacteraceae; genus UBA1213. Next base: position 2,777 of record CAMHPW010000004.1, read on the forward strand.
TGTAAGGGATAGAAATTAAAACACGCATATCACACATATAAAAAACGTATGTATCACATCGATAAATTACAATTTATTTTATGGTATTGCAATTTTGTCCCAAATATTATATAATATTTGGGACAAAATTGAGAGGTGACATTATGCAGTCAAGTTATTCAGGAAAAATAAAGCGAAGAATTGAAAATAGTCCACCGGGAACGATTTTTATTAACTCTGATTTTACAGATATTGCTACAACGGAAACAATCAGACGTAATCTTAACAGACTTACTCAAGCGGGTATATTGCATCATGTGTTAAATGGGATATATGAAAAGCCTAAATACAGTAAATTGCTTAAAGAGTATGTTGCTGTTGATCCTAACAAGGTTGCAATGGCAATAGCACGAAATTATCACTGGACGATTGCTCCTTGTGGCGATACAGCATTGAATTTACTTGGACTTTCTGCACAAGTAACGGCTGTATGGTCATATATCAGTGACGGACCGTATCGCAAATATGAATGGAACAATGTTTGTATTGAATTTAAACATCGTACCAACAAAGAAATCAGCGGATTGTCTTATATGACAAGGCTGATTATTCAGGCATTGAAAACTCTGGGAAAAGAAAACATTTCAACAGAAGTTATTGTTATGCTTTCCAACAGGCTGACATCTGAGGAAAAAGCTACTATATTGAAAGAGTCTGCCGAAAGTACAGATTGGATTTATAATATTATCAGAAAAATATGTGGGGTAGATAAAAAATGAGAAATATTGCAAGATTATCCGATGAAGAAAGATATGAGTTATTCAGAAATACTGCTGATAAAATGAAACTTCATGATGCCATTGTCGAAAAGGATTTTTGGGTATGTTTTACTTTGGATTATCTTTTCCATCGGTCTCCGTGGAAAAATTTCATCACTTTTAAAGGCGGCACAAGCTTGTCAAAAGCCTTTAATCTGATTAGTCGTTTTTCGGAAGATATTGATTTGATTTTGGATTGGCAAATACTCGGTTACGGCAAAAATGAGCCGTGGGAGGAACGTTCCAAAACCAAGCAGGAAATATTTAATAAACAGGCGAATGAACGGGCGGAAAAGTTTTTGAAAGAAGTAGTTTGTCCTGAAATGCAGAGAGCATTGACATCAGAACTCGGTCAAGAAGCTAATGTGTATATAGACAAACACGATCCGCAGACAGTTATTTTTGCTTATCCCAAAATGTTTCAGAATATATCTACTTTGCAATTTATCCGCTTGGAGATAGGTGCTCTTGCCGCATGGACACCGTCAAAGCAGGTAGAAATAAAATCTCATGCTGCGGAGTGTTATCCGTCTGTTTTTGAGCAGAAAACAACTTCTGTACTGACGGTTTTACCTGAACGAACATTTTGGGAAAAAGCCACTATTCTTCATCATGAGGCTAACCGTCCTCAAACTTCCACTATGCCCATGCGATACTCAAGGCATTATTATGATTTGTTCTGCATGGCAAATAGTAATGTTAAAGAAATTGCTTTTCATAATCTCGACTTACTGAAAAAAGTTGTCGAATTTAAAATGAAGTTTTATCCACGTAATTGGGCAAATTATCATGAAGCAAAGCCCGGAACACTAAAATTAGTTCCGCCTGATTTTCGTTTTTCTGAATTGCAAGCTGATTATAATCAAATGCGGTATATGCTGTATGGCAATATACCGACATTTGATCAGATTATGTTGTGCATATCAGAGCTTGAAACTGAAATAAATGAAATTCATGTGTAAATGGATTGATTTTCAAGATTGTTTCAATTTTAATATTTCTTGTATTTCAGCAAGATGTGTTGCTGTAAAAGTGAGAGTTTTATTTTGATCTATGGGAATAGATATTTTTCCTTGTTCCTGTATGTCAGCATTTTTGATTGCTTCTATATATTTTTCTCTTTTATAATCATTAGCTCTCAAGGATTTAAAATATTTGCTGCAGTTCAGACAAAGGGCGACTCTCAATTGAGGAGCATAATATTCAGGTTCTAATTCAAGATTATTTACCTCTATCAATTCATTTGAATTTATTTGTTGGCATATCTGGCAAAAACAATAATTTTTTGTGCCTTCGGGAGTGTATATACGCATAGCTCCCTTGCGAGTATCTTCATTTATAAGTTCAAATGTGCTACCATCGGGGTTTTGACCTTTTTTGACAGTTCTTTCTACTTTTACGGATACTATTTTTCTTTTGTCATTGTATGACTTACGGACATGGGATATAAGACGATTTCTGTCAAGAACAGGCTCTTCGGGAAATGTATAATTTTTATCATAATCATTTAGTGAAATGAATTTTAAATATCCAAGCTCATCCGGCAAAAGTTCATCAGATATAAGCCCATTATAATAAAATTTTCTTAAAATTTCCTCTGAGTTGACAAAATAACTAGCACTAAGTTGCTCAATATCATCAGCAGTCAATGGTTCGTCTTCATCTGTATCTTGGCGTTTTATGTCTTCATAATGAATATTTCTGAGTTCCCCACAATTTATATACCTTGCAAGACCTTCACATTCTTTATTCACGATCAATCTTTGCAGTATTTCTACATAAAAATAGCCAATACGTTGGTCACAAAGAAATAATTTCGTGCAGTTGACTTTACCAAGTTGATTTTTTAATGGAATCCGGTCTTTTAATGCTAACAAAGTAGAATATGAATTATGTTTTTGAAGCTCTCCAGAATTATATTTATACAGTAATTCTCTGTAAATATACTCCTTGTCATTTTCATTGATCAGTTTTTCAAGTCTTTGATTATAACGATTATGTTCCCATATTTCATTCATTTCATTTATGTAAACATTAAATATCTTTTCACAAACATGTTTTGGAAGCAAATCTTCTCGCAGTACATAGTAATCTTCTCCTAACGTTGTTGCGTCTTTTTTCACAAATATACTGTCAGCCGCCCATGATATGTACTTGGTGTTTCCGGGAGTTGTTCCATACACGGGGATAATAGCTAATTTTTTAAGTTGTTGTTTGTATTCGTCAGGTATAAAAATATCTTTGTTATTAAGATATTCATAAAGATATTCATATAACTTTTTACTGAACTCATTTTTACCTATATAGTTTTCTGCGTAATTCATTATAATCCGGAAAACTCTTTTGAAATCTGCTGTTTCACAGTTCAGTGCATTCAAAGCAGATTTGAAATCATCTGCATTGGGTACATCTATGATTTCATAGGCAGTAACTTTTTCATCTTCTGATATTGTAAGCGTATTAAGCAAAATATGCACAAAGTCCGGAAAACGATAAGCATTTTTGAATTGCGGTACGCTGAAAACTTTTTTGTCAAAAGTAGGCAGAATCGAACAATGTTTCAAGTCATCTAAAAAATTATACTCATTAAGATAGTTGCAGTCTGACGTTTCATTGACATAAACTACTTTTTGTCCGTAACGACGTGGAACGAATCTTATAAATCTGAATATTTTAGCCCTTTCAATGTCTTTTAGATTCATCATCACTTTAAGTAAAGATGAATACAATAATTTTCTGATAATATCATTCCAAGATGAAAAGCCGGTTTCTATTTCTTCTCTTGATGTTGTAAGGGCAAAAGGTGCATCTATTACCAAAGGGATATTCATTTTGTGTTTTGTAGGTAAACCATTGTATAAGAAATATTCTTTTTGAGCATTTTTTTCAGGAACAAAGCAAACAATTCTTTGTTCTGGCGATATGGCTTGATTACTTTGCTGACGTTCTGCAAGTGCTTTTTCATCCGTTATTACAAAGGTACGAGTGAAACGCTTAAAAATATATTGATGTGTATTTATTGTTATTGTTCTGTATGTATCCGTATCTTCTATTTTGATAACATATGAATTTATTTTTATTTTTTTTAGTTTACGAAGGCAAAGACACAATTCAAGTATAGTTTTTTCATTATACCAAAATGAATCCTTTTGTCCTTTTATTGTCATTTCCATTTTAGTGCCTTCAAAACTGTTTGTTTCATCTTCATTCAATGGTTTTGGTATAGTTGGCTCACGGTCTGTAAGAGAAAAAGCAAACTCTCCACTGTATATTTTCACTTCCGAAGTGACTGCAAAAATAGTTTTAAAACCTATTCCCTTTTCTCCGATGGGGGAAAGCTGTCCATTAACTATCTTGTGTTTGGTAGATTCTCCGATAGCTGTTATGGAACGAATATCTGCACGGCTGAAACCGATTTCATTATACTGTGTAATTATTTTGTCTTTTTCATATGATAAGGTAAATGTTGGAGTTACATTGGGCGGATAAATACAGTCATCAGCATTTTGCAATAATTCGTGTATAAATCGTTCTTTGTCGGTGCCCGCATGAAGTATAAGGTCTATATAATTTTTGTAGCCTTTATTTCCCAAAGAATCTTTTATTATTTTTCTGATGTTTCTCAAATTATGAATATAGTCCGATACAGAAATTGAAGTGTCTGCCTCATAATTATTAAGCTGTTCGGACGCTTCACGCAACCTCATACGGGTAACAAAAGGATCTTTAGGATCAATGTCATGACAAAAAGCTGTAAATGAATCCAAACAATTCTGTTTTGACAAGATAAGAGCATTTTGACAAGGTAAATATTTATTTTCGCCAATATCAAGGCAAATACATCTTTCATTACAATTTTTCATGTATTTTTCAACTTTTTTCGGAGTTTCGCTTAATTCAAAATTGTCACCTAAAACATCATATAAAGATTTTTGTGCGGTATCTATCACTTTTATTTGAGCAATATCATTTTTCTTTATGTTTTCGCATTGCAATGAACGTAACGTTTCGGCTAATTTCTCATGCTTAAATATAATTTTGACTTGATTAGATGTAAGAACAAAATCAGTTTTTTCCTGTATTTGTTCCCGAGGATAGGGATATCCTATTGAATCAAGATAGTTCAGTATTTCAGCAGTTAATTTCTCATTAGCAAATGCTTTTTGAAATAAACGATTCTTAATGTCTTTTTCTATAAAAATTCCGAAATTTTTAACAGAAATGGGTGATATAAAAAGATATTTTTGAAATTTCATAAAATCCCATACTTTTTCTTGCTCAGTGATACATTCGTTCGTATCAAAGCAAAATATTTCATTTGCACGATGAAATGTTCCATCAGCTGTATAGAAAAGAGGTAAATTCAAATAGTGAGAACCTGAAAAACATTCTTGTTTTTTAAGACATTTTTCTTCTCCATTGTTGGGTGCAAAAAGACTTTCACGATATCCAGGAATGTAATAAACAATATCTTCCTTCACAATTTCTCTGTAGTCTGTATAGGCTTTGTCCATAAGCTCACAAAAATATCGTTTTGCTTCCTGAAACCATAAATTCTCTCCTTGGGAATCAACAAATTCCCTTGAATTATCAAGGTTAAATGGAACATGGCAGACGATAGGAACTGTAAATTTTAATTGGGTAGGTAAAAAGGAGTATAAAGCACCTCTTCCAACATCTGCTATATTTTCCTTATTCGGAAATATAACGCTTAAAATCATCTCTTTGCCGTTTTTGTATTCATTTTTTGTATCTTCTCCATATCGTGACAGGTAAGCTTCTTTACTGAATACAACGGAATATGAATATCTTGAACAATGTATTTCATGTTCCTCGTTTACTTCTAAAGTGTTTGAATCATAATTATGCAAGCTTACTAAAATTTTGACATCTCTTTCAATGCTTATTCCATTACTGAAATTCTTTTCAGAACGGCTGACTTTGAATTCCATGCTTCTCCATACATCGTAATAAATTTTCAAAGATGTCAACTTGTTAAGAAAAAGAATAGGATTTTTGCTGAAAAGTGTTTCTTTTTTACAGTATCGTTCTTTTATTTCTTTATATATCTCTTTTGCTTTATTAGGTACATACAATACTATTTGTGTACCCTTGAAATAATTTGCTGGGTGATAAATAGGAATAGTAAAGTTATTTTTTGATAATTCAAAAGAGAAAAATCCGCTTTTTATCCATACTTTTTCGGCTACTCCAAAAACAGATTTAAAGCCAATTCCTTTTTCGCCTATCTGATTTTTATCAGGAGATGTATTCTTTGAACCGCCTGCAATCTCAGTAATAGAGAAAACATCATTCGGCGTGAACCCTTTTTCATTATAGGTCAGAATTATTTGGTCTTGGTTGAAATCAAACCTCATATCAAGATAACAGTCGTCTGCTTTCTCATAGTCACAATCATCTACATTTTGTATCAATTCAAAGATAAATCGTAAGCTATCAGAATATATTCCGCTTTCACCTGCAGTAAGATCCTTTTGTAAAAATTTAAAAAATTTTCTTCCGTGCCATTCATAAGTTTCAGCAGTAGCTTGACGAATTTTTTTCAGCAACTCAATATAATTTTTTCCGTCTTCAACCGAAGTGATTTCCTCTGCTTTTATTTTTGGTAAATATTTAAGCAGATCGGGCACATATGGCATAATTTGCCTATAAGATTTATTCTTATATTTCTTGACTAATTCATGAAACATTTTTAATTTCCCTCTTTCGTGATTGTAATAATACCGTTTATCAGCAAAGTTGCATATATATCTGCTTTTTGCGTCATATTTTTGATTTCTGCGACTTTCTTGTTATAATTTTCTTTTGCTGTTTCAAGTTCACTCTGATACATTCTTTTGATTCTTTCATCAATGGAATCTTTTATTCTCTGTTCGAGTGATCTGATACGATTTCGATTTGTATTGGCAAGGCTTTCAAGTTTGAATGTCATGGTTGTAAAACAGTTTCTTTTATGAATTTTTACTGAAGAACTCCATCTTTCTGCATGACGCATTTCAAGCTCTGACCAATCAAGATTTCCTTGTGTTCTGTTATCAATGTTGAGAGAATCTTCCATGATATACGGAAGTTCATTTTCTATCATTTCATTATTGCAAATAGGAATAAGTCTTGTATATGTATTAAAGCCTGTATATTTCCACGCATATATGGAAAAATAATAAGTTCCTGACGGAATTTCCGATGAAAAGTATCTCAGTTTAAGATAAGATACGTTTTCCTGTGAAAAATATTTTGCTGCCTGTCTTGCCAAAGGGTGCATTGTGGTAATGAAAAAGCTTTCACGATTTTTCATAGCCGCATCAGAATTAAAAGTAATAGTATGATTCGGCTTTTTGCCCAAAAGATAATTCTCAAAGGTACGCCTCAGAGCATTACGTTTTCCGGGAAGTTTCCTCAGATCCTCAAGCAATATACCTCTTGCAGTTGCTGAAAGACGGAGATTTTTTATTTCCGAATCACCAATTATATAAAGTCCCTTTCCGACTCTTTGGTTGATATAGTTTTCTACAAGCTTTTGAAGAAAATACGGTGTCAGCCACGGATTTTCAGCCTTGCGAATTTCCTGTGAAGTAGTAAATTCTGTCAAATCAAATCCGAAAAGTTCTTTTTCTTCTTCCTCCAGACGCATTAACTCCTGAATTTTCCTGACTTCATTATCAGCAACCTGCTCAAGCTTGATTTGTCTTTCTTCATCAGTCATATCATTACCGGAAACAATTTTCTCTATATCTGAAGCTATTTTTCCGAGGATTTCTTCACAATCTCCGATACTCCTCTCAAAAATTCCTATTCTCACCATACAGCGATGGTATATTTCTGCATCAACTGTATTTTCTGTAATGATATTATATATATTTACCACTTCACTCTGCTGTCCACGGCGGTCTATTCTGCCTATTCGCTGTTCTATTCTCATGGGATTCCATGGAAGGTCATAATTTATCATCATATTGCAGAACTGATAATCCAATCCCTCAGAGCCAACTTCTGTAAATAATAAAATATCTATCGCTTCATCATTATCTTTCGGAAGTTCAAATCTTTCTTTTAGTGCATATCTTTCATTATCTTTCACACTGCCGTCAATTTGTTCAACACGATATCCGCATAATTTCAGCTTTTTTTTCAAATATGCCAACGTATGGCGGAATGTACTAAAAATCATGATTTTATTGTTAGACATTTTGTGTTTGTTTTCGATTACTTTCAAAGTTTCTTCAAATTTAGGATCGTCATCTGGAAGATTATCTGCCATTTTCAGCAGTTTTTCCGCCAAAGATGAAAAAGCACCGCTTGTTTTCTCTCCGTCAATTACCGAAAAATCCCATTCGGGATCATCATTTATTTGATGAATTCTTCTTTCAATAATGTCACGGATATATGGTGCAAGTCCGAAAATACAGCTTGCTGCCTGTCTTTTAATTGTACTCATCATAAATGGCACGGTATATTCATGATGAAGAACAGAAAGTGTATGCTTTTCAAATCTTAAAAGTTCGTCATGCAGCTGTCTTTGATAATCCGTAAATTCTACTGAAACAGTATGAGGACGGCGAATGCAAAAATCCTGAATATCCCTTCTCCGTGTACGGTTAAGCATGGTAGCAAAACTATGCAGGGATTCTATATCAGATATCAGCTTAATTCTTTCCTCACGTGTGATATTTTCTTTTTCAAGACGCATAAGAATGTCACTGTAAAGCGGATTGTCTGCAATAACGTTATTTCCCCATTGTGTTTTTTGCACATCAACCAGTTCTTTTAAGGCTTCCTTATTCCAATCTTTGTCAGCTTTACGGAGTATATGAACGGCATGAGAAATATAAGCATTTGGACGGGACATCATTCCAAATGTCTTTTGGTCTATCACAATGTCGGGACGAAGTACATTCATGATAGTAAAAAGGTCATTGTCATCTGTCTGAATTGGCGTAGCTGTAAGCATAACAACCGCATCAGCGTTGTCACAAAAAAATTTGGTACACTTATAAGCGAATGCCTTTTCTTTCTCCATGCTGCCATTTCTGATATGATGTGCTTCATCGACTATCACTAAATCAAAATGTGGTTTCGGATCAAGTTCAGAAAGTCCAAAAATTTTGGACTTCCTTTTATTTTCACCCTTATATGTCTTTGAATCAAAAACAGAATACGGAATAATTATTTTACTGTAACGAATCGGCCATTCACCGTCACGATCCGTATCAGATATGATTTGTCTGAGTGTTGAGCCATCTACCGGAATAAATTCTTCATCAAAACGTTTCATTTCCAATTCCCATTTACGTTCTGCAACTAATGGTCTTGGACAGATAACCACAATTTTTTCCAAATCTGTACGTGCTTCCAATTCTTTAATAATAAGACCTGCTTCAATAGTTTTTCCTACACCAACGCTGTCTGCAATCAGGATTCTCGGTTCATCTGCATGAATCATTTTCAAAGCCGGTCTAAATTGATAAGGTACAAAGTCTATTCTTGCAGAATTAAGAGAGTATAAATTTTGAGAGGAGGGATTATTGATTTGATATGCGGTCAGATAACTGCGTATATCATTAATGTTTGCCCAATTATATCCACTATTTTCAATAACAGGTGCAATCTGTCCGCTAAAATAAATTTTTACTGAATTATTGGCAAAAACTTTGTATTGTTTCATATTTCCTCGTTCTGTTATGTCCAGAACATAGCCCTTTATTTTCGGCGAACCAATCACATAGACCAGACTGTTTTTATATATTTCAATATCATGATTTTCAGAAATCAATATATTGCTGTCTTTTTCTATGATTTGCAAAGAATAGTCCCTTTCCACATATGAAATAAATTCACCTATTTCATCACATATATCCTGCCTGTTTCCTATTTTCTTCATAAATTCGGCTATCGTTTTTAAATCATCAACTATAAAATCTTTTCCGGGAAGTTCTGTACCACAATTTACCCAACTATTACAAACAGTAACCATCTTGCCTAAAATTTCATGTTCATTTGCAGAACAACAAATGACTGTCTGTATATCATACCACGATTTGTTTGCAATGCGAAGAAGTGCTGATAAGTTAAATTCCGACAGATTTGTATAGCCTTTTGAAATTGCTATTTCATGCTGCGTGTAACTTAAACTGTTCAATACACAGTCCTCCCACCAACTATCAGTGATTCTTGGCAAAATATTATTGAGCCATTTAAAGAGAGATTCCGATGTTTTTTCAAGAAAATAATTTATTTTGTTTTTTATTGCCTGAAAATCCATATACCATTTCACTTCCATTTTTACATTTTATCTTATATTATTATAGCTTTTTTGTCAAAAAAATCAATTATTTTTTTACAATTATAAATATTTTGTAGATATATAATATTTTTTATATTGTATATCAAAATAAAGCAATCAAAAAGTATATCAAAAACTGCCCGAAAAATATAAATTTCGGGCAGTTGATTTTATATCAATTTATAAGTATTCATTTTATGATTTTGTTATAGTAAACGTCAATGAAAATTTTCTTTTGTCATTTTGAAATACTAAGCGACGAAGAATCTTTCCTAAAGATTCCTGACTTTGCTTGGAATGACATAGAGCAATTTATTTTGTTATTTACTATAACAGTCGGGTTATTAAGGTTTTTCGGTGCAGAATTCGACTTTTTTGCCTTCGAGTATCATATTTGTAGTTCTTACTGCACACATCTTACCGCACATGGAACAGGTATGTCTGTCGGCAGGCGGAGTGCTTTCAAAATATGCCCTTGCCTTTTCACCGTCAACGGCTATCTCAAACATCTTATCCCAGTCTACTTTATGCCTTGCCTCTGCCATTTCATTGTCCCTGTCCCTTGCATGAGCAACGCCTTTTGCTATATCTGCGGCATGGGCGGCTATCCTGCTTGCTATAATCCCCTCTTTTACATCGTTAATATCGGGTAATCTCAAATGTTCGGCAGGTGTGACATAACACAGGAAATCCGCTCCCGAGGCTGCCGCAATAGCTCCGCCGATTGCCGATGTAATATGGTCATATCCCGGAAATATATCCGTTACAAGAGGTCCAAGAACATAAAACGGTGCATTGTGGCATATACGCTTTTGCAATTTCATATTCGCCGCTATTTCATTCATTGCCATATGTCCCGGACCTTCCACCATTACCTGTACATTTCTTGCCCATGCTCTTTCCGTGAGAGCTCCGAGTTCAATCAATTCCGATATCTGTCCCGCATCTGTCGCATCATCTATACAGCCAGGTCTAAGTGCATCTCCAAGACTGATAGTTACATCAAATTCCTCAAGTATATCAAGCACCTTATCATAATATTCATAAAACGGATTTTCGTTGCCTGTCATCAACATCCATGCAAAAAGAAGTGAGCCTCCACGGGAAACAATATTCATTTTTCTCTTGTCACGCATGAAAATCTCAACGGCTCTGCGGTTAATGCCTGCATGGATAGTCATAAAGTCAACGCCCTCCTCAGCGTGAGCACGGACTACTTTAAGAAAATCTTCTGCGGTAATTTCAAGCAAATCTTTTTCAAGATAGCCGATAGCATCATACATCGGCACTGTTCCTATCATAGCAGGGGATTTTTTGATAAGCTCCTGTCTGAAAGTGTTTGTTTTGCCGTAATTGCTCAAATCCATGATGGCTTCGGCACCGAATTTAAGAGCCATATCAACTTTCTGCATTTCAACGTCATAATTCTTGCAGTCGCCTGAAATGCCGAGATTAACATTTATTTTAGTTCTCAAGCCTGCTCCGATACCCTCTGCCGATATGGATGTGTGATTGATATTACACGGTATGCACACTTCTCCCTTTGCCACTGACTGCATGATTTCTTCGGGCGTTTTGTACTCCTTTTCCGCAACTGTTTTCATTTCGGGAGTGATGATTCCCTTTTTTGCGGCTTCCATCTGTGTTTTATAGTTTCTCATAAATAATTATCCTTTCGGTTATCAAAATTTTTTTATTCGGAAAATTGACTTTTAAGGTCAAAAGCGTGGTTCATAGGTCCTGAACCCTTTCCTAAGCCGAGCATTGCACCCAATGCACCCGATATATATTCCTTTGCTCTTTCAACGGATTTTTCAAGGGAATATCCCTTTGCAAGATTTGCAGCAATAGCTGAAGAAAGTGTACAGCCTGTGCCGTGTGTATTGGGATTGTCGATTCTTCTGCCCTTAAAATAAGTGATTTTTCCGTCTGAATACAGTATATCATCAGCATCATTGATACTGTGACCGCCCTTGACCAGAACGGCACATTCAAATTTTTCACCTATCGCAACAGCCGCTTTTTCCATATCGTCTTTATCGGCGATTTTCATACCTGAAAGCACTTCTGCTTCGGGGATATTCGGAGTAATTATATCGGCTATCGGAAGGAGTTTTTCCTTGAGAGTGTCTGTTGCACTGTCGCTGATGAACTTTGCACCGCTCGTGGCTACCATGACAGGGTCAACTACAACATTTTCTGCCTTGTAGAATTGCAGTCTTCGGGCTATTACTTCGATAAGTGCCGATGATGAAACCATGCCTATCTTGACTGCATCAGGGTAAATATCCTCGAATACCGCATTTATCTCCTTTTCGAGAAAATCGGCATCAGCTTCGAGGATTGCCGAAACTCCTGTAGTATTCTGAGCTGTGAGAGCCGTAACGGCACTCATGGCATATACACCGTTGAGAGTCATTGTTTTGATATCCGCTTGGATTCCGGCACCTCCGCAGGAGTCGCTTCCTGCGATTGATAATGCTGTTTTCATGTTGTGATTCTCCTTTGCATTATTTTTATAGAGCGTTGTGAAGTGGTGTCCCCGACTCAACGCTTGATTTTTTTTGTCATTCTGAGACACAAAGTGATGAAACATCTTTCTTTAAGATTCCTCGCTTCGCTCGGAATGACATAGAACAATTTATTTTGCTGTTTACTATATTGATAGTTTCAGCCTTTCACTTATTTCTTTGAGTTCGCTTGCGGATTTTTGGGGATCGGGGCTTTTCATTATCGCTGAAACCACGCATATTCCCGAAATGCCCGTATTTTCAAGTATATTGCAGTTGTCTTTGTTAAGACCGCCTATGGCATTTACAGGCACATTAACCGCACGGCATATATCTTTGAGAGTGTCAACAGACGTCAGAACTGTTTTGACCTTTGTAGTCGTGGGATATATCGCCCCTACTCCGAGATAATCCGCACCGTTTTTCACGGCTTCCAAAGCCTGTTCGACAGTCTTTGTCGTTGCACCGATTATCATGTTGTCACCGACAATTTTCCTTGCCGTATTCACGGGCATATCGCTCTGACCGAGATGAACGCCCTCCGCATTTATCGCCATGGCAACATAAATTCTGTCGTCAATTATCAAGGGAACACCGTATTTTGCGGAAATTTCATGCACCTTTTCCGCAAGGTGCATATATTCTCTTGTTGACTTGTTTTTTTCACGGAGCTGTATGATAGTTACACCCCCTGAAAGTGCCTGTTCCACTTTATACAGAAATACATTTTCTTCAAGTCCTGTACTGTCCGTGATAAAATAAAGAGTTGTATCAAATTTTTTCAACTGCACATTCCTCCGAGTTCATATATTTTTCAATATCGTCATTTTTCAAAAGAGAAAGTGAATTAAGAAGGGCAGTGTAAAAACTTCCCGTTCCCTCTGCATGAAAAGCAAGTTCTCCGCATATTCCCATTACAGTGCAGGCTGTAACAGATGCACAAAAGCCGTCTGCCACTGAAAGATATACTGCCGTCAAAGCTCCCTGCATACAGCCTGTGCCTGTTATTTCCGCAAGTCGTGGAGTGCCGTTGTGAATATATGCAACTCTTTTACCGTCTGTGACAATATCCGTTTTACCGCTTGCAAGGATAACTGTATTGTATTTTTGTGAAGCGGATACGGCTGAATCAAGTGTTTTCTGAAGGGTTGCGGAGCTGTGGGAATCCACTCCAGCACTTCTGTATGTTTCATCTGACAATGCACATATTTCCGAGTAATTCCCTTTTATGACATTTGGGATATATGAATCAAGCAGTTCGTGTATATAATTTCTTCTGAGCTGTGAGCATGATATTCCCACAATATCGAGCACTGACGGTATATGATATTTTTTTGCGGTATCGGAAGATATTTTTATGGACTCCATACGCACATCTGTTATATTTGCTATATTCAGCATAAGTGCAGATGCAGTTGCAGTTATTTCCGCCACCTCAAGAGGATGTTCAGCCATTATAGGTCTTGCCCCTGCCGAAAGCACCGCATTGGCACACTGATTTATTGATATGGGATTGGTAATGCAGTGTATCAGTGGATTTTTTGCATATACACTGCTTCTTATACCGTTGATTTCAACTGCATTCATTGAACATCAGCCTTTACATTTTTACTTTGGAGAATTTTAACTATGTAATATACCATACCTGCAAGAATGAAAGCCCCCATAGATGAAAAAGCAATGATTGTCCAGAGTGTAGAACCGATATTGAAAATGCTTGTCAGTATGCTTATCACAAGATAGGCAATGACACCAAAAGCACAAATAGACAAGGCATTTCCGAGTATTCCACTGTTATCGTCATAGGCTTTTGTGTTGAGCATATTCTGGAATTTTTTCAACAGACCTGCACTCGCCAATTTTTTGAGGAAAACGAATGCAATGCTTCCTCCGATGAGAGTTCCACATATGAATGACGGTACATAAAAGAGCCATGTAAGACCTGTTTTGCCCCATATGAACGTCATAACGGGATAAGATGCTATTGCACCTATTATTCCTGTGCCGATAATTTCGCCCAAAACGGCAAATATTATCTTGCCCTTTGAAAGCCTGTAAAAAACTCCCGACAAAAAAGCACCGAATACTGCTCCTGTCAGAGCAAGCGGAGGTATACCCATAACAGTCATGCGGATGATGCCTATTGCAGTTGCACAGGCAAGCGAATACCACGGACCTAAAAGCACCGAACAGGTTATGTTGATAAAATGAGCCATTGGACACATTCCCTCAAAGCGAAGTATAGGAGATATTACCACTCCCAGAGCTACCATAAATGCCATGACTGCCAGATTCAAAATATTGCTTTTGTGTTTCATAAAAAAATTCCTTCTTTTCGTTAATTTATACGGATATGAAAAAAATATCCGCACGGTCGGAAATCAATTTTTCCCTCTCACGCCGAAACACGGCTTCCCATCGCAAAAAAAATCAACGAACACAAGGAGCTCCCCTTCTGTCCTGCAAGGATTTTTTCTCATACCTCCTTTAATTGCCTGAAAAAATGCATAAAATAAAGAGACACCCTAATACAGAATGTCCCTCAAAAATGCACTGTGTAACACTTCCTACGGCGGCATTATCCGCATCAGGTAAAAGGGTCGAAGTTCAAAAAACTTCCTCTCAGCCTGTCTACAAGCTCCCCTGTTTGTATGATTATTATGTTATGAAAAACATTCAAAATATAAAAATATATTCAAATTTTTATTAAAAAATGTTTTTCTTCGTTGTTCAATGCAGTTTAAGCTACATTTACTACAAATGGGTGTAACACGCACCCTCTATCCCATTTGATTGGGACTACTTAAAATAAAAAATAATTATAACGATGAAAAAACATCGTGCGAAACAAGGTGTCCATATGACCTTGTACATTTTACACACAGGAGGAGCGGTGTTTCAGCTATCTTCCCCATGCAACCTGCAACATACAGTTCCTATGGGTTTGTTTCTTATGATTTCATTATACAATCTTATGAAAACATTTTCAACCATTTTACGAAAAATTTACAAAAAACATTTTTGATTAAAAGAATAGAATATTATAATATATTTTTGATATTTTTATTCACCATATCCTTTCAGACGATTGGTCGAACATATTGTTTTGCCGTCAAGCGATACTGTAAGTTTATCTGCTTTTTCAGGCATAAACGAATACACCCAATTCTTGAAACAATCATTGAGCGATTCCGGTTTTATCAGTTTCATCAGACACAACAGCCAATAATAGCAGGGAATTCGCTCTATTTGGAATTTCTCCTTTAAAAATTCCTGTATTCTGTCGTTTTCCGCCCACTGGTGTATTTGACTGAT
>CAMHPW010000005.1 GCA_946187095.1 uncultured Clostridia bacterium
GATGAAACAGGAATTTTCTCAATATGGGTATATTTGTCCATATTTTGAGTAGCAGGGAATACACTATGAAATTCAGAAAAATACTGTCTGCCGTTCTTTCGGCAGCATTGATCACAAGTTCTGTGAGCCTTTCGGCATTTGCACAGGAACCCGAAAAAAAATATGACTATGTAGCATTGGGTGACAGTATCGCCGCAGGTTTTGGCTTGGAAAACAGTGACGGCACGATTTTGACAGACAGGGCAGTTTGTGTTACGCCCGAACTGCTTGCCGATCCCATCAAAGAGGCTTATGCGACTGTTTTCGGCAAGTATCTTGAAGAAATGGGACAGGCTAACGGCTGTACGACGACTGCTACCAATCTTTCCGCAGTAGGCTATCGTGCCAATGACGTTGCGGAAACGATTCTGAGAGATGGTTTTGTCGGTCAGACGGCAGTAGCCATATTGGAAGGCTTTTTGGGACCTGGCGGAAGTGCTCCCCTTTGGCAGTATCATCAGATATTCAGTGAATATCTTTCGGAAGCCGAACTCGTCAGCATACAGTTGGGCGGAAATGATATTATATTGGAATTGTTCGGCGATATGAGTTCGCAGGATAATCAGATATTGTCGATTCTGAGTTCGACAATGCTGATGGTTCTGGCAGGTTTCGACTCAAATGCTGCCATACAGAGTGGTATCGATCAGATCAAGGCGATAAAAGATTCCATTACTTATGAAATGCTTGCGGAAACAGCCGCCTATCTGAGTGAAGTGGCAAATAACTTTGATGAAAGGTATATTGTTCCGTCTGCCGAAAACGTCAGAAAAGTCGTTAATGCAGTCAGAACGGTAAATGACACAGCCGATATCGCTTTAATCGGTATGTTTGACGCTTACGGCAATTCGTTGGTATATGAAGGACAAGTCCGTGATATGTCCTATGTTGTCAGCACGGTATTTGCAAGGGCTGCCGAAGAATTGACAGGCTTGGATATCGACGTTGATGAAGAAGAAGAAATCGACGTTGATGAACTGAAAGCAAAAAGTGATGTTCTTTCCAAGTATACGGCTAAACTCCAGAAACTTTCCGGCAAAGTGACAAAGTATAATAAAGCGGCTGCCGATAAACTTGTTTCCATCATCTCGGAAGAAATCTCTTATCCGATGCAGTACCTGCTTGTCGGTCAGAATATCAGCGATGCAATGCAGTCCCTGAATCATAAACTTGACGTGATCGCAGAGGAAACAGGCTGTATCTATGTAGATGTCTTTGATATTTCCAATGAAAATAACCTCGATCCTCACCCGAATGCACAGGGACATCATGATATCGCCGACATCATGAAAACGGAACTTTCCGATGTCATTATTTCCAAAATGCCGGAAACAGCCGTTCCCGAAGCTGAAAAAGTGACTGTCAGCCAGAAAACCGTGACGATGACCGCAGGCAATACTTATAAACTCGGCGTCACCGTTGCACCGTTCAATGCGTCGCAGTCTGTAAAATGGAAATCAAGCAACCCGAATGTTGCTTCTGTCGATTCAAGAGGTGTTGTTGTCGCCAAAAAGGCAGGTACGGCTACCATAACGGCAACTGCCGAAAACGGCAAAAAGGCGGTCTGCAAAGTTACCGTCAATAAAAAGCCAAGTCTTTTGCAGACAATATTAAAAACATTTCTGAAAAAATAAACAGACAATATTGTCAAAGATGAAAACGGCAATATAAACGATATAAAAAGCGACTGAAACTGTATCAGTCGCTTTTTTTGGCGATAATATCGGGAATACTGCTTTCATGGAAAATAAATGAGCAAATATTTGCACAGTTCCACGGAAAATCTTAAATCTGCTTATTTATATGAAATATATTGCATGTTATATCCAAATATACTATAATATATGCAGTATATTTCATATTAAGGTGGAATGAAAATGAAAATTGTTTCCGTAAACAGTCAGTCTGCCATTTTGAAAGAACTTGGCTCACGCATAAAGCGTAACAGACTGGATATGCAGTTATCACAGCAGGATTTTGCACAAAAAGCAGGCATTTCGACAAGAACTTTATCTTCTGCCGAAAACGGTGATGATATCAGGCTCGGAAGTCTGATAAGAATTCTTCGTACAATGGGCTGTCTGGAAAATCTGGATATGCTTCTGCCCGAAATGACATTTAATCCCGAAGACTATCGCAAACTTGGAAAAGAACGCCAGAGAGTGTCGAGAAAAACGGATATTAACAATAATTCTCAATGGAAATGGGGAGATGAAGAATGACTTTTGCAGAAGTGCTTTTATGGGATAAAAAAATAGGAACAGTTGCCCTGCCCGATGACAGCAATACAGCGATTTTCCGCTATGACAGGGATTTTCTCGGAAGCGGTATAGAAGTTTCACCTGTCACCATGCCGTTGAGGACAAGGCAATATTCTTTTGCGGGACTGCCTTATCAGACGTTTCACGGACTGCCGGGACTTCTTGCGGATTCACTGCCTGACCGATTCGGAAATGCTGTTATTGCACAATGGCTTGCAAGACAAGGTCGTGATGTGTCGTCATTCAATGCAGTGGAAAGACTCTGTTATACGGGCAAGCGTGGCATGGGTGCATTGGAATTCAAGCCCGTACTTGGTCCAAAACATGACAAAAATGAACAAATACAAGTTGATGAACTTGTTCGTCTTGCCTCGGACATCTTAAACAAGAGAACAGATATGCAATTTTCGGAAAGTGACAATGTGATGAAACAAATCCTTCAGATCGGCACATCGGCAGGCGGTGCAAGGGCAAAAGCAATCATTGCATGGAATCCCGAAACTCATGACATTCGTTCCGGACAGATTCAGGCAGGACAAGGCTATGAATACTGGCTGATAAAATTTGACGGTGTTTCCAAAAACGGCGACCATGATCTGAAAGATCCGCCTGTATATACAAGAATCGAATATGTGTATTATCTGATGGCTGTCGAGTCGGGAATCAAGATGAATGAGTGCAGATTATACGAGGAAAACGGGCTTTATCACTTCATGACAAAGAGATTTGACAGGGAGAACGGCACCGGCAGAAAAATCCATGTGCAGACACTCGGAGCAATGGCACATTATGACTATAACGATCCAACGGCATACAGCTATGAAATGGCGGCATCGGTCGTGCGTCAATTAAGGCTTTCCCATGAGGACATGGAACAGCTTTGTGCAAGAATGATATTCAACGTGCTTGCGAAAAACAATGATGACCATGTGAAAAACATTTCATTCCTGATGAACAGAAAAGGGGAATGGAGACTTTCGCCTGCCTATGACTTAACTTTGTCATACAATCCCGACAACCGATGGCTGAAAGCCCATCAGATGAGTATCAACGGCAAAAGAACGGAGATAACACGGGATGATATTCTTGAATGTGCGGCTGTCATGGACATTCCGAGATGGAAATGCAAAGACATGATTGAAAAAACCGAAACCGCCGTTTCAAGATTTTCGGAATTGGCACAACAGGCATATCTTACCGATACAGCCGCCCAAAAAGTACAGAAATTACTGAACAGCTGACAAAAAGAGAAAATTTTTGCAGAGGTGCAGTGCATCTCTGCAAAACAGCATAAAACAGATGTTTTTGAAATCAGGAGATCGTTATGGAACAAGAATATTTATCAGTCAGGCAATTTGCAAAAAGAGCAGGAGTGACAACCCAACGCATTTACCAAATGATGAACAAGTCCCTGAAAAGTTATTGTAAAGTGGAGGACGGAAAAAAATACATATTGGCAGACGGATTAAAAATTTTTGAAAAAGCCGAAGTGGAAAAAAACAGCTTGCAAGAGGTTGCAAGAGACTTACCAAGACCAAAATTTAGGTCTTGCAACTCTGAAAATACCGCCTATAATGCCGATTTTCCGAAAGAAAAAAATGAAATTGCAGAAGAAAACTTGCAAGGACTTGCAAAGGACTTACCAAGACCAAAATTTAGGTCTTGCACCCCCCCGAAAGATAATTTTCAAGAAGAAAGTAATCCCAATGAACAAATCACAAAAGAAACTATCCATGTTCTGCAAGAACAGCTTGCCGTTAAAGACAAGCAGATAGATGAAAAGGATAAGCAAATTGCCGAGCTGACAGCCATGCTAAAAAATTCGCAGGAGCAGCAAGCCGCATTGGTTCAAGCATTGACAGCCGCCCAAGCTCTGGCGGCTGCCGACAAGCATCAACTACTCCTACAAGCAGGTCAAACGACTGAACAGACAGTTTCAGATCATATACAAACTTCGGAAAACACAAAAAAAGGATTCTTTCAGAGGCTTTTTGGCAAATAATATTTTACTTTCAGCGATTTTGAAAATATGTTTCCAAAACCGCCAGAAATACCTCTCAGAGCCTCTACAATGCACACTAATATCCGAATGAATATAAAATTACCCTTGACTAAAAATAGCTCTAAAAACGTCTGTATTGGAGTTATGCAGATACTTGAAACACAGTAAATTTTGTATATCAAATACTTGATATTGTATATAGCAATATGATATAATGATAACTGAAAGGAGAGTGATTGAAATGACACAAGTAAATTTCCGTATTGATGATGAACTGAAAGCCAACGCCGAACAAGCTTTGAAAGAGATGGGACTCACTATGTCTTCGGCTATTACAATATTTTTAGTGAAAGTGGCCAGAGAAAGACGTATTCCGTTTGAGATTACTGCTGATTTTTACGGTACGGCTAATGCTGTCAACATCAAAGACGGTACAAATACTCTCAAAGAACATGACTTGATAGAAGTTGAGAACTGATATAGCAAAGTATAACATCGTACTGAAAAAATCGGAGAGGATGTAAAAAAGGTTGATTATCCATAAAGTAAGTTACACTGATGAAGAAAAACAGGTACTCGAAAAATACAGAAACACACCGGCCAAATGCATAGACAAAAATTTAGAAAAACAAGTAGAAGATATTCGTGAAGCTGCCAGACTCAGGTATATTTTATCATTGCACGGAAATCCTTCTGCTATATTGGCAGATATCAAAGAAGTGATGGAATCATTATCTGTTGAAGACTTCGTAGAGTGGCAAGATGTCTCAAACGAAACTGACGATGATCTATATATTTTATTTTGTCATTTTGCATATGTTCAAGCGAGGGATTCTTTGGAAGCATTAAGATTTTACGATCTTCCCCTTGAAAAAAAAGTTGTCAATATCATGCTGAAAGCAGCCAGCAAACATTTTCCCAAGCCCGACCTTTTCGATGTAAGACTATTTATTTCCAACTCGCAAAAGCGGCTTAGTAAAATCCAAACTGAAACTCGTAGCGGACATCAGGCCACATTGTATTTCAGCCGAGGTTTCCGTATGATGAGACAGGGAGTTGGAGTAAATGCTTTCACTACACAGGCTACTTCAAAAAGAGTAAAAGCAACAGTTGATGCATTTACAGGAAAAGCTACTCTTGAATTCAAGGACATAAAAGTACTTATCGAAGAATATTCCAAACACAAAAATTTAACGGTTCCGACTATGCAGTTATTGGATTTTATGGATATTATCCTGACGGAAAGCGGTATGAAAAGTCCGATAGTGGAGTTTAGTTTGGATGAATATATGCAGCACAGAAAACTTTCTGACAGAAAATCTGCAAAAGAACAGATAAAATCCGCAATAGAGGAATTAAAGTCAATTTCTTTGGAATGGGAAGAAAAGAGAGGCAAAAGGCAAATAGAATACAAGTTTATGAATATAGCAGACAGCGGTTATGTGAGTCGTAACGGTAAAATTACATTTACCTTTGGAACCACTTTTTTTGGGGTGTTGAAAACCTATTCTGTAATGTCATATCCTGAACAGTTAGGGCAAATAAATAGTCGTCTTAATCCCAACAGTTACAATTTTTTGCGTAAGATTAGTGAACACAAAAATATGAATGCTGGCAAGAAAAACGAAAATATCATATCCGTAGAAACACTTCTTTCATGTGCCAATGCTTTGCCAAGTTATGACGAAGTAATGGCAAGTGACAGACATATTTCAAGCAGAATTATTGAGCCATTTTTAAGAGATATGAATGCTTTGGTGCCTACTTTACAGTGGGAATTCTGCAAAAAAAACACAGGTGAAATGTTGAGTGATGACGAAGTAGAATTAGACTACTACACATTCAAAAACTTGAATGTTCGCATTACATGGAACAATTATCCTGATCAGACCAAAAAACTTGAACGTAAAGCAACAAGCACGAATTCCGGAAAGGGCAGATTCCACTTAAGGAGAAAAATACTGTCAAAATAATTCTTTTAAAGAAAATTCGCCGTATGACCGCCTGAGGGCCTCATACAGCGATTTTTTGACAGGGGGGCTATCTCTATACTCCTGAGCCGTTTGACACGCCTCTACGGGCTTCTACGTGCGTCTGAGAGCATTTTAAAAGCCGTGTTCCACGGCGGTCTGCAAATCACCTTGAAATATTCCCTGAAAGAGTGACATACTCCCCCGCCTACGCTTCGCTTAGAGGCGGGGGCTTCTCGCTCAAGTACAGTAACCTGCACAGTATCAACGAGCTATCCCCGTGTGTCCCACGGTTCTTGTTTTGTTTTTATGCTAATGCTATTCTCATACCTTCGTTTCGTATGTTTACAGCAGCATTTACATCTCTGTTATGGTGTGTTTGACAACACGGACAAGTCCATTCTCTGACAGACAAATCTTTTGTTTCACTATTTTGGTATCCACAGACATTACAAAGTTGTGAACTTGCAAAGAATTTATCGATTTTTACAAGTCTTTTTCCGAGGTCTTCCAACTTGTATTTCAGAAATGCCGTGAACATTCCCCAGCCGTTGTCTGAAACAGATTTACCGAAATTCAGCGACTGTGCCATTGCCTGCATATTCAGATTTTCAATACAAACACAATCATAGATATCGGCTATCTGCCTTGACTGCTTGTGCAAAAAATCCTTTCTTTGATTGGCAACCTTTTCATGCAGTTCAGAAACTCTGATACGCTGTTTTTCTCTGTTTCTTGAACCTTTCACCATTTTAGACAGTTTTCTTTGTTCCTTTTTGAGCTTCTTTTCGGAAAGTCTGTAATATCTCGGAAATTCGGGACAATTTCCGTTGCTGTCAACATATAATTCGTGCATGGAAAAATCCAAGCCCAAAAACTTCTGCAGTTCTGTTTGCAGTACTTGGTTCTCGTACTCAAACAAGATACTTGCATAGTATTTTCCGCTTGGTGTCTGACTTACTGTAACTGATTTCAAAATATAATCAGCAGGAATATTTCGATGCTGCTTAACTTTAATTTTTCCGATTTTGGGCAATGTGACAGTTCCGCTTTCAAGCTTGATATTATTATTCACACATACTGTTGTATAACTTTTCTTATTTTTTCTTGACTTGAATTTTGGAAACCCGACTTTTTTATCTCTAAAAAAGTTTTGAAAAGCTGTATCAAGATGTCTTAATGCCTGCTGTAATGATATGCTGTCCACATCCTGCAAAAATTCCTTTTCTTTTTTCAGCCATGTCAGGTCGTTGGCACATTTTGTATAACCAAAAGTTATTTTTTCTTCTTCATAGCTTTTGATTCTTTTTTCAAGATAGTAATTGTATATCATTCGTGTACAGCCGAAAGTTTTTGAGAACATGATTTTTTGTTCCTCATTCGGATATATTCTGAATTTGTAGGCTTTGTTCAAAGTTTCTCACCTCTTGTTACAGCAGATATTCACGATTATATTTTATCATTACATTTTTGAGATGTCAATCGATTTTCAGCCCTTACGGGCTGGCGGCAATTCATCTCCGACTTCTATAAGTCGGAGATGAATTGCCGCATTAGGATAAAAATGCTGTTTTTTTACAGTATTCCGATTTCGGAAAAGCAGTTGAACGGGGTATAATATTTATAGCCGATTTTTTTGCCGGTTGTACCGTTGCGATTTTTGAGTATAACGGCTTCTATCTCTCTTGGATACTGTGATTTTGCCTTGTCAACGTCAAAATTTTTCGTACCCGTTCCCATAAGCTGCAAGCCTATCAGAACATCAGACGAATATTCAATGGCACCGCTCTCTTTGAAAGCCTGCATGGATACTTTACTGCTGTAATTTTCCCTGTTGAATGAGCTTATCACGATAACAGGCAGCTTATAGTCTCTGCTCAGCCGTTTCAAGTGCAGTATGGCATGGTCCGTATTTTGCTTGTCGGTGCTTTTCTCGTTGTGAGGGGCTAATATTTGCAGGTAGTCTATGATAACAACAGGCTTTTTTCCCGTATTCTTGATGTGTTTTTCCACTTCCGCCCTGATTGTTTCCACTCCGACTTCCCCCATGCCCTCGATAATGAATATTCTGTCGGAATACTGCCGATACTGCTGTAAAGCCGTGTTGATAAGCTGTTTTTCTTCGGTGCTGTAGCCTGAATATCTCTTGCCCGTAAGAATACCCCTTGTCGTTTTGGCAATGCTCATATCCCTGTTGGAATGGAGAGCAATCATGGCAGTTTTTCGGCTTAAACTCTTGGCAATCAGCTCATTTCTCGACATTTCCAGTGAAAAGATAATCGCATCATTGCCGTTTTCTGCTATCTGGTCGGCAATTTGCAGCACGAAAGTAGTTTTGCCCAGAGAAGATATAGCACCTATCCCGTAAAGTCCCTCATACAGTCCCCCATCAAGAACATGGTCAAGGGCACGAAATCCTGTCGGAACAGCAGATGTATAAACGCTTTCGGACACGCCGTCAAGAAATTCATTCAGATAGGCGGAAACGGAATTTTTCTGTATGTAAGCGGACTTTTCCTTGTTTTGCCTGTCAGCGGTCAGTTCGGATATATGTTCCATGCCGTAAAGAATATCCGCCTGAAATTTCATTCTGTCGGCATTGAGAGCCTCATTGGCATCTTTATGACTTCCATAGGGATTATACACGCAGAAAGGCATTTCAAGCTCATGTAAGCCGTTAGAGAGTATTTCAGAGGCTTTCTGACCTGCTGTATCGTTGTCGAATGCGATAATAAACGGCTGAACGGCTGATTTTTGCGACAAAATTTCTTTGACAGCCTGTAAAAAAGAATGGATATTTGACGTACTGCATACAGCGACAGCCTCACCGCCTACGTCACAAATACTCATGGCATCGAATTCCCCCTCAACGATATAGAGGGGTTTTTTTGTATTTTTCAGGGCTGAAATGTTGAAAAGGCTGATTTTATCGGGGCTGTTTTGCTTTGAGTAAGGCTGTTGCCAGTCGGGAATATCCTGTCTTGTATCCCTTGCAAGATAACTTGAAGAACTTCTGGGAATGATAAGACGGGGAGTTTTTGGTGCATTGGGATTGTTGGGCGGCTGCCAGTCGGGAACAAATCCGATGCAGAAGCGGTTAAGGGTAGAAGTACCAATTCCCCTGTGATACGCTGTTTCATTGAGATGTGCATTGGCGGATTTGTAAAACTGTGAGTAGTCATGTGCTGTACTTTTCTTTTTTTCAGGTTCCGAACAGGAGTTAGCAGGCTTTTGATAATCAACCTGTAAAGAATATTTGTCTGCCAAGAACCTGAATACAGCTTTTTTGTCGGAAATTCCTTCGATTTGTGCGGCGAGGTCAAAAATATCGCCTGATAAGCCGCATGAGAAGCATTTATATCTATTTTTTTCAGGGTAAACGGTAAATGCTCCTGTGGCTTTGGGACCTGTTCCGCTTGCACAGAACGGGCAGATGTACTGGTTTTTGCTTTTGGAAGGAGTCAGGTGTTCGCTGACGTATTCCATGAGTTTTTGCTTGATTTGATTTTTTGCTTGGACAAATTCCATATTGACCTCCCAAATCGCTGTACAAGCATTCTGAGGGCTCTGTAGGGCTATGTAAGGGCTAAAACGTATTTTTGTACCCCTTGAAAATAAATTGCGTACAGAGAGGCTTCTGTGGCTTTGTACAACGCTGTTGAAATTTGGTGTGTACGGATGCTGAGACCTCACAGACACCCTTGAAAAAATAAACTTTTTGTCCGGACACTTGTCTCGGATATGTCATCTCGACATTTTACGGCTTGATTTTGCCGTTATTGGTTCAGGAAGCTGTCACTTGACACAGCCGGGAAAAATAAGATGACTTTATTGGTTTTGGGGCTTTTGAGACACATTTGTTGGTATTCTTCTCTTCATAAAGCTCCAGGGAAAAATGAAGTGTTGGGTTTTCTTTTTTTAAGGGTCTGATTTTTTTTCAAGGGTTTGATAATATAACCAGACACCACCAACGTGTCTGGTTATATTATACCATACCGCAAAAAGTGAGATTACTTTTTGCGGTTTGCTTAATACTATTAGTTATTTTAGGCCGCGGGACACCCCAAAAAGCCGCATGAATACTGGGCGGAAAATTTTTTTAGCGGTGCGTCACCCCCCAATTAGCGGTGCGTCACCCCCCAATTAGCGGTGCGTCACCCCCCAATTAGCGGTAAATCACCCCCTTTTTCACCATATAAAACTGAAAATTTTCAGTTTTGTAGTTTTGGAAAATATGAGTAAGTCAAATAAAATTAGCTCAAAATTGACAGTTGTAGTGAAAATTTATCACGCAAAACGAGGGTTACATTACCGATTTACATATCTTCGGTAACATAGCCCTGTTCAGTAATTCTGTTTGCTTATAATTTCTGAATCAGCGAATGGTCTTGGCTGATTAAAAACATCAATTTTTTGCTGTTGGTGTCGGATTGCTTCTGCCGGATCCCCATGCTTCGACTGTCCTGCAGGATACACCAAGGACATTGGCAAAGGCTTTTTGAGTCATGGATAATGCGTTTCTGATCTGTGATACATTCACATCGGGAAGAGAATGCTTTCTTGCAACAGTTTCAGGCTTTGCAGTGCCTTTTTCATAGGCAAGAGCTTCTTCAAGTCCTTCCATCACTCCGTCAAAAAAGCTTATATCTTTGAAATTGTTTTCAATTTTTCCCATTGACAACGAGGATTCAAAAATTTTTTCTGACATAGCAATTCACTCCTTTTTGATAAGTTCGACAAGGTTTTTGACAGCTTTTTTCTGTTCGCTTGTCAGATCAGACTGCACGTTCTTTGGATATGCAAACAATAGATATATTTTTTCCTTTTCATATACATCAAGGTAAATTACCCTTGCACCGCCTCTTTTTCCGTGAGCTTCAAGGGTTATACGCATTTTTCTTGCACCGCCTGTTCCTTATATCACATCACCATCATGTGGATCTTTCAGTAGTATCAGTTCAAGTTCCTTGATGTCTTCATCATCCAAACCCATAGTTCTCCATGCCCTTCGGAATGGTTCGGTGTAAACAAATTCTCTTGTCATATTTCCACTTCTCTTGTATAGTCTTATACGATAATATCGTATTTGTCAAGTTAATGGATTTTCATTATTTAAGGGAAATTATCCACATAAGGGATGCTGCTGTGGAATCAAATCAACGGTTTACCCGTTTAATAGTGAACGGGTAAACCGTTAGAGGATATATTATAGAATTATGCTATTGACTTTTTATATGATTCTGTATATAATAAAAATGATGTTTTTGGATATTATTTTTAGAAAGTGCCCTGTGCATTTTCGGCTTAATACATCATTAAGCTGTGGATAAGGCTGATTATATCAGTTGAGTTCATGTTCTGCCAAAAAGCAGAAAACACAGGTCTGATTGCCGATGCAGATAAAAAAATCGGTTGTCCGAATATATACCTGTTGAATGCACCGATTGCTGTATAAAGTCGGAGTTGATAGGCTTATTCTATCCGACATGGCCACCTTATGCTGTCGTACCAGTAAAAGCAAGGGCGTAGGAAACCGACGACTAACAGGAATACAAAACTTCATGCACGAGAAGCAAAAAAGTGCAGGCTGATAGGCTTTTCTATCCGACATAGCCACCTTATGCTGTCGTACCAGTAAAAGCAAGGGCGTGGGAAACCGATGACTAACAGGAATGCGAACCTTCACACACAAGAAGCAAAAAAGTGTTTGGCAATATATCTTGCCTTTCTGTCACACATAAGACATAAAAAAGTGTTTATTTTGGCTGATTGATGGTGCTTTAAGCAAGTCATGAAGCGACTTTTGTTTCAACCGGTAAGACCGAAACGGAGATTTAGAATGGGAAGAAAAAATAAATCGTATTATAAGGATCTTCATCAGCAGGCATATGATGTTTTCAATGCCATGCTTTCATTCGGTGAAAGCAAGAAAAAGGCTGTTGAAGAAGAAACTGACAAGAAAAAAATTTTCAGTTTCAATACATATAAGACATATTGGAAACATACAAAATATTTCATCAAATGGGTACAGCAGACGCACCCTGAATGTACCACGCTGAAATCTGTCAGAAAATATGTGAATGAATGGCTCGAACACCGTTCCGAACAAACAGATAAAAATGGAAATCACCTGTCAGCATGGACTATTCAGACAGAGGCGGCAGCTTTGAATAAACTTTACGGCATAGATAAAGCAGACGTTGACAGATTTCAGCCACCAAAGAGAAAAAGACAGGATATCAAGCGAAGTCGTGTTGCGACTGAACGTGACAGACATTTTAGCATTACCAACAATGATGAACTGATACGCTTTTGTCGTGGAACGGGTGTCAGGAGAAATGTTCTTGAACTGCTTGAAGGGCGTGACCTTTGGACAAAATCGGATATGGAAAATGAGGTTGAACGGCTGAAACGGCTTGAAAATCCGTCAGAAAAAGAAATATCATATCTGAATACATTGATTGATGCCTTGTCGGTTTTTCCCGATCAGGATTATTTTGTTCACCATAGGAAAGATAAAGGCGGCAGATACAGATTTGCTCCGATAATTGGTGAAAATAAGCAGAAAATAATTGACCGCATGAAAAAAACACCGCCAAACGAAAAAGTCTGGCAGTATGTCAACAGTAATGCGGATATACATAGCTATCGTGCGGATTACGCTACAGAAATGTATCGTATGTATGCACGAAAGGTCAAGGATATTCCTTATGATAAAGTCAATCACGGAAGCGGAAAAGCCTATCAGAGTGAAGTTTACGCCTGCCGTAAAGACGAAAAGGGAAAAAGACTTGATAAGATTGCAATGATAAAGTGCAGTAAGGCTCTCGGTCATAACCGGATAGCCGTGGTTGCGGACAATTATATAAGGGGGCTTTGAAGTTGCAGGCTTACAAGCGTAATAAATTGGGAATTGACTTAAAAATTGATGACTATAAGGATTCTGGATGTTATAAAGTGGAACTTTCAAAAGACGAGTATGTTCAACTTCTTTTGGAGATAGACAGATTGAAAGAAGAAAATCACAATCAAATAGTTGCGTATGAACAAAAAATGACGATTGAGCAGGCAAAAGCAAACCAGAAATTTTTAGAAATGAAAAAAGAGCTTTCAGCCGATATTTCGTATTTGAAAGATAGAATAGAAAATGATACAGAATATAAAAAACTTGTCATGCAGCAGAAAAATGATTCATGTGTTGATAGAGGTGTTTCTAAAAAATCAAGCGGATATTTCTTTCTTGATGCGATTGAGTGGAGAGAAAAAGTATCTGGTTACAGTGAAAAAATAGTAACATGGAAATATGTCATTCAGACACCGTTTTTATCTGCATATCCACGCCGTACTGTAGAAGATACTGCTTTGGATATGCTTGAAGGAAAAATACTTCCTGAATGTGGTTGCGAACATTTTGTTGAAGATGATGCAATATCACATTTCAGCAGATTGACATTTTCAGGACATTTAAGAGATGAATACAGAAAAAATCCCTATGTTTACGACTGGAAAATGAGAGCGAATTTTGCACGAGGATATTGGGAAATAGAACTTTTCATAACAAGAGAAATTGAAATTCCAAGCAAATATCAGCTTCACTACTGCCAGAAAAAACGTTCTGATGAGCTGAAAAATAATTCATAAGTCAATCAAGGAGATTGCAGAGGTTACCTATAGGGAAATGAAGAAAGCCGCTCGGGTTATTGTCCGGGCGGCTGTTTTCACAAACAAATAGTCATATATGGCGGTATACAGAGGATATCTTCCTTGAAACTCAGGTTCCGAGGATGAATGACATAGCATTCCCCTATCCTTGCCTTATATTTTTCCTTGAAGCGTTTCAGTGATTCGATAGAATACTTTTTCCCCGATTTGACCTCGATAGGATACATTTTGTATTTCAGCTTGCTGTTGTTGGAGATCAGGAAATCTATCTCTATATCGTTGCGATGTTTTTCGGTGTTATAATGTGTGTAGAAATACAGCTTATGACCGTTGGCTGTGAGCATCTGAGCGATAGCGTTTTCGTAAAGCATACCCTCGTTCATATTCAGCTTATCGCTGAGTATCTGCTTATAGACCTCATCTTCAAGAAGCTCGTTTTCATCAAAGGCATGGCTGACAAGCAGACCTGTATCACCAAGATAGCATTTAACATAAGCTCTGTTTTCGTTGATCGACAACCCGACATTCGGATCATTGCATAGAAAACATTCATTCGATATCATGGAATCCGAAAGCCAGAAGAAAGTGTCTTCATACTGATCTGATGTACTGCCTTCGGAAACATTACTGAAAACTACTCTTTTCTCATGTTGTGACAGCAGTCCCGGTATCTGATCAAATATTGCAAGGACTTTGCTTCTGTACTTTGCATCTATCTTCATGATGTCGCTGCGGTAAAGGGCAAGGATATCACGCTTTTCGATATCGGCTGTATCAAAATCCTTGCGGCTTTCTAAAAATGCTGTTACGCTCTGCGGCATACCGCCTACAAGAATATACTGCTTGAATAAAAGCATTGCCTTGTAATGCAGCTCATTTTCAAGCGGAATTCTCTCATGGAAGCATTTTTTGATATAAGATATGATCTGAGCCTCACCAAGAGCGTCACAGAATTCCTCAAAATCAAGGGGATACATTTTCAGGTGCCGTTCCTCTGAGGGAATGACAATATCCCTGACGTTTTCCTTAATGGAGATAAGGGAACCTGTTTCGAGATAGTCATATCTTCCGTCTGCTACAAGATATTTGATACATTCCCTGGCTTTAGGGTACATCTGCACCTCGTCAAATATGATGAGTGATTCACGTTCATACAGCTTTACTCCGTAGTATGTTGACAGCAACATAAAGAATGTATCAAGATCATTTATGTGCTTTACAAAATAGTGTTTGACCTCATCGGGACATCTGGCAAAGTCGATAAGGATATAGCTTTTGTATTCATTTTTACCAAATTCTTTACATATCGTTGATTTTCCGATACGCCTTGCTCCCTCAATGAGAAAAGCCTTTTTCCCGTTCAGCGTTTTTTTCAGCGACAGCAGTTTATCGTATATCTTCCGTTTCAATATCATAATTTTACTCCGTTCTACAATACGCATGTTTGATTTATAAATATAACAGTATAATACGCAGTTTTATTATCGCTTAATAATCCTATTATACGCAGGTTTGTATAAATTATAGTATATGCTTCTGAAAAAGTCAATCCAAACTCAGAAAAAAATAATCCCCCAAAGACATTTTGAGCTTACTTGGTATCAAAATAAACAGATTTGAAACAGTATCAAAAAAGCACCTGAAACTTTTATTTTTCGGGTGCTCTGTTTTGTATTTGATTAGACGGACTTTTATTTCGATGTTTTTCGGATTGCGTGTACAGGCTCAAAATACGGCGATTTTGAGGGGGTATAGAGATTAGGGGTATATTTATACTACTGAGGCGTTTAAACACTGCTGAGAGCGTTCTACGTGCGTCTGAGAGCATTTTAAAACGGTCTTTTATTTTGGAGCTTTTTTCTCTCTGCCGATATGATGTCAATAACTTTATCTCGTCGGGTATTTTCTCTATGATATACGGTAAATTGCATAAGTAAAATTACGTTGTTTTGTTGAAAATGGAGATTTTTCGTTTTTTAGAGGTTTGGAATGCGTATTTGATGGACATTAGTTGGACGCAGTATATTATAATGATAATTGTCAAAGTTCGATAGGACATTATGCAAAAACATGCGGAATTCTTTTGTAAAAAAATTTTATATCAGGAGGTTTTAATGAAAAGTTTACAGAAATTCATGACAAGAGTACTGACCGCATTTGAATTATAAGCGAAAGGAAAAATGATATGAGTAAACTTACCAATATCAATACTGCCGACATCAAGAGAAAATTTCCGGAATGGGCAAAAATTGACCGTGTCGTGAACGGACTGGAAATTTACAACATGAATATCTTTGACAATATCATGACTTTCAATCAGGATAATCTTGACGGCGATGCTTTTGACTATTTCGGTACGATAATAAAATATCGTGAACTGCCTGCCATGAGAGATGCCTATGCAAGAGCCCTGAAACTGGCAGGTGTCCGGGAGGGTGATATTGTAACGCTTTGTATGCCTGTATGCATAGAGAATTTAATGCTTCTGTTTGCCTGCAATTTCATCAATGCCATCAGCAACAATGTCAATTTTCTCTTTCTGAAAAGCGATTTTGATTTATATACGTCTGATAAAAATTCAAAAATCATTGTGACAATGGACGCATTTTTGCCGTATTTTGTCGATCATCTCGAAAACAGCAGTGTTGAAAAAGTGATTGTTATGAGCCTTGACGACTATCTTCCCGAAGATAAAAAGGGTATGTTCCTTGATACGTCCGAAATGCCGAAAAAAATGCAGGAAGTCTTTGACATCAACCAGATTATGGAATGTCTGATGAATCTGGATAAAATAAAGGGCGTTGAATTCATCAGGCTTGACGAACTCAGAAAAAACGCAGAATCGAGAACGGATATTCCCCTTCCTTACGGTCCCACAGACCTTGACCGTGATATAAGCTATTATTATACGAGCGGTACAACAGGCAATCCGAAATGTGTTGTCTATAAAGAGTATTCCGTAAATGCCTATATCGAAATGCACGCAGGTCTTGACACACAAAATTATGTCGGCGAGCGTTCTTTCCAGTCCATTCCGATGACGCACATGACAGGTGAGAGAGTTTGTGCATTGATGCCTCTTGCCAGAGGTCAGACGCTTGTTCCCAGACCGATTTACAACAAAAAGACGTTTGCAAGAGATCTTTCTTTGACAGGGTGCAATAATGTCGTTGCAACGGCAAGTTTCTTCCTTTCAGCCGTTAAAAAGGGCGTTATCGGACCGACAGCACTTTCACACGTTATGCGTCCCGCTTCGGGCGGTGAACCCGTTACAAAAAGTGCGGTTCACAAAATAGACAAGTGGCTGAGAGAAAACGGCTGTAAAGTCAGATTTTCACTCGGAGGCGGTGCAAGTGAAGAAGGAGGTGTTACGCTTGTAACATACTTCATGGACGAACAGACAAAGACCAATGAAACAGGCTTACCGCTTGAACCTCACGTTCATGTCAGACTTGTTGATGACAACGGCAATATTGTGACGGAAAATGAAGTGCTTGCCAATCTTCAGGCAACCAGTCCTGCGGCTGCCGACCGTTATCTGAACAATCCCGAAGCGACTGCTGCGAGATGGTTTTTTGATGAAAACGGCACAAAATGGGGCAGAACAGGCGATATTGCCGTAAGACACGCCGACGGTTCCTATAATATTCTCGGTCGTGCATCGGATTCCTATGTCAATGAAAACGGCGAGAGAGTTTATCTCTTTATGATAGAATATTCACTTGATGAAAACGATCCGATTCTTGAATGGGAAATCAGTGCATTCAAAAATGATAAAGGCGGTCATGATGTAGTGGGACAAATTATTCTGGAGCGTGGCTGTACTGCTCCGAAATCCGAGCTGATAGAGTTTTTCTGCAAAAAGTACAGACTGAACGCTGTCAAATTCTATACGGAATTTGAACTCGGTGAAGTAACAAGCAAGAGGGATTATATTCTTCTTGCACACGATTATGAGGGCTATTATATGCCTTGTGACAATGAAAATATGTATTTTGTCAACTATTCCGAGGACGGCACCATGACCAGAAAACTTATCAGCAAACGTGATGTTGATAATATTTAAGGGGGCTTTTACATTGAAATTCAGAAAAATAACGGCGGCTGCCTTGTCGGCTGCATTGACGGTAACTTCCG
>CAMHPW010000006.1 GCA_946187095.1 uncultured Clostridia bacterium
TATCCGAAAGATCAGCAGAGGTGTGATAAGGCATACCTGTACGGAAGAGGAAAAAAAATTGCTTTCATCAGGCAGACAGCCCGACAGGGATTTTATAAAGATATGGACAAGAAAGGAATGCTGTTCCAAATTTGACGGCAGGGGACTTTTGATGGACTTTTCGCAGATCAGTGAAGATATGCCTGAAATGAAGCATATCCGTACTGTTGATTTCGGGGAATATATACTTTCCTACTATTCGGAAAAGCCCGTTGAGATCATTTACGTCAAAGCGGAAGAACTGTTTGGAATCTGAAAGGAAGGAATCAGTTTTGAAAAAAGGAGAATACCGTTTTCAGGAGGTCTTTTTCAACGGACATCCTGCCAATAAGCAAAATCCGCATCCGCCTCCGCCAAGAAAATCGAAAGCGGCACCGCCTCCGCCGCCCGAAAATCCTCCTCCTCCACCTGTGCCGGAGGCGAAAATGCCGAAGGAAAGGCGTAAGAAACACAGACATATTTTATTGAAGCTGATGATCATACTGACAGTGCTTTTGATCCTGGGGGGGACAGGCGGTGCATTTATTATTATTTCAAGAATAGAGTATGTAAGGGATGTTCCCGATCATGAGGCAGTATCGGATGCTGTGGGGGAACTGAAAAGTGACAGTCAGGTTTATAATATCATGATCTTCGGTCAGGACAAGCATCAGGAAAATGAAAACGGCAGAGCCGATACCATGCTGCTGATCTCCATTGATAAGAAGCATCATGCACTGAAGCAGACATCATTTCTGAGAGATATGTATCTTCCGATCTTCGGGAAATACGAGGACAGGCTGAATGCGGCATTTGCAATAGGCGGTGCAAAGCTGGCGGTTGAGACCATTGAATATAATTTCAGGATAAAGATCGATAATTATATCATAGTGGATTTTGACAGCTTTGTTTCGATCGTGAACGGCATCGGCGGCATTGATATTCAACTTACGGGTGATGAGATCAATTATATCGACTGGCAGAGCTACAGAAACAGGCAGGTGGAATCGGAGCATGAATTGGATTCGGTCAAACTTGCCCCGAATGAATTGGGCGGATATGATATGCACCTCAACGGCAGGCAGGCTCTCTGGCACGCCAGAAATCGTGGGGAATCAGATGATACCCATTATTTCAAAGGAGATGACTTTGACCGTACCAAAAGGCAGCGTGAAGTGATCAGTGCCATTATGGATAAGATCAAGTCCACAAGTTATGCCGATCTTGTCAAAACCATGTATGAAGTAGCCCCGATGGTAGCGACAGATATGAATTTTGGCAGTGTGCTTTCAACCGTGATGTCCATGTTCCGATATCTGAGATATGAGCGGCTGGAATACAGAGTGCCGCAGTCGTTCAATTATACCGATCAGACGATCAACGGTGCAGATGTTCTTGTGGTAGACAATTTGGAGGAAGAAGCCAATGCCCTTCATGAATTTATTTTCAACAAAGAACCTGGCTCACAGAAGGATTCGGAAGTGAGCAGTTAACAGCGAAAAGCCGTCTTATTTCGTAACAAATGAAATAAGGCGGCTTTTTATAAAAAGAGAAATTATTGCTGTTTGAAGTATTTCCATGCAAGGATTCTTGTCACGGCATGGTCGATGAGGGATTCATCAAGAGTACCGTCAGAAATGGCGGCTTTGATGGACTCAACGGCATCTTCGATCATGGAATCGCCGATGGTGAGCATATCATTTCCTGCAAGGATGGCGGCAACGGCGGGAGAAGTGCCGCTTGTATATTCTGTAATAGCATCCATTTCCAGATCATCTGTAACGACGATCCCCGTGAAACCGAGATCGTTTCTTAAAATATCATGCACGTTTTTGGAAAGGGAAGCAGGCTTTGAGCTGTCCATGCAGTTGACGATATTATGACTGACCATTACGATATGAGCATTCTGTTTGATACCTTCTTCAAAGGGCTTGAAATCTTCATCAAGGAACTGCTGATAAGGTCTTTCATCGATGGCAATGCCTGTATGGGTATCCACATTGTTGCCATAGCCGGGGAAATGTTTCAGGCTTGCGGAAACGCCGTTGCTTTGGGCGATCTTTGTAAATTCGCTGACGAATTCGCAAACGGTGTCAACATCATGACCGATGGAACGGTAATACATGAAGTCATTTTCATCGAGAGAAATGTCGCATACGGGGGCAAAATTGACATCTATCTGAAAGTCATTGAGCATTTTGGCAAGGGCGAGAGCATTTTCTTTAATGGCAGCCATGCCGCCCTGGTCATAGATATCTCTGGGTGACCGGAATTCGCTGTCATAGAGGGCGGATTTACTGCTGATCCTGACGACAGTGCCGCCTTCCTCGTCAACGGCTATCGTCATGGGAATCCCCTGTGAATGTATGTAGGAATCAATATTGTCTTTGACTTGCTGTTTGGATTTGTCGGCAAAATCGACTCCGAACAGGACATAGCCGCCGATATGATATTTCTGAGCAAATCCGACGGCATCATATTGGGGACATCTTGAATAGAACATCTGACCGATTTTTTCATCAAGCGACATGGTGAGCATTTTCTGATAGGCAGGCTGATAGTAATGTGAGAAAATGCCATTATCCTGCCAGCTTTCGGGAAAAGTTTCTCCGTATTCCTGTGAGGTTTGTTTTGAAGACTGTTGTGAAGGTTCTTTTGAAGATTCCTGCACTGCTGCGGAAGGTTGCAGGGAACTTTCGGGTTCGGAACTTTTCCGGGGCACGGGAAAGACCGTACAGGCAGAAAGGCACAAAGCCATCAGGACTGACAGAGCGGATATCGATTTTTTCATAGAAATTCTCCTTTAAAAGATAGTGTCAATGACGTTGAGACCGAGTGAATCGGCAGTTTTGTAGGCAAGTTCCACTTTGTCATCAAAGAGCTGATGAGGCTCATGGCAGTCTGAACCGATGATGACACGAATTTTAGTATCTTTTACCATATCCCAGAATTTCATATGGGGATAGGGATATCTTTCACCGTCGGGGAACGGGAACGGTTTTCTTCGGTAGCCGTTGGCATTGAATTCCAGAATGGCATCATTTTTTCTGGCACATCTGATGATAAGTTCGGAGGCTATATGACAGTATTTATCCCACGGGAATGCGTTGATGAACATAAGATCAGGATGTGCAACGAATGCGAAAAAGCCCGATTCAATGCCCTGACATATTGCCTGGGCATAGTCGATGTAATCTGCCGTACTTTCGGCAAAATAGATATTTTCTATGATACCGTTAGGTCTTGTATAAAAGTGTTCGCCGAGAGCGAGATATTCGATTTTATGGTCTTTGAACAGTTCTTTGTAATAAAATTTATACATGGGGTGATATTCCGCCTCAAGCCCTTTGAAAATCCGGATATCATATTTTTCTTTGAGGCGGTCAAGAGTGGAAAGATAATCGGGAAGTTCATTAAAGGGCATACGGTTGCCGAAATCATAGTTGGGAAAGGGTGCATGGTCGGAAAAGCCTAACTGCACGAGATTTTTTTTGACGGCTTCTTTGACATAGTCTTCTTCTTTGCCGAAAGCGTGGCGGCATCTTTTGCAATGGGTATGAAAATTGGTTTTCATTGTATCATCTCCGTTTCAGAGAGTATTTTACCATACTTTGCAGAAAAATACAATATAAAAGTATTGACAAAAGTGTTTTGATTGTACTATAATTGATATTATCAAATAATTACTAACAGGTGATGAAATGGAGATCAAAGATAAAAACGGACTGACTGAAAAGGAATTTCTGGAACAATACAGACCGGGCGATTATGAAAGACCGTCAGTGGCAGCGGATATGGTGATATTCACGGCAAGGGACTGTCAGGAAGACAATTACAGAAAACTGCCGGAGAAGAAACTGCAGGTGTTGCTGATCAGAAGGGGCGGACATCCGTATATCAATACATGGGCGTTGCCGGGGGGATTCGTTGAACCTGATGAAACAACGGAACAGGCGGCAAAAAGAGAACTTCTGGAAGAAACAGGCGTGGAAAATATCTATCTGGAGCAGCTTTATACATTCAGTGAGCCGAAGCGTGATCCGAGAATGCGGGTAATGAGCTGTTCGTATATGGCACTTGTTGACAGTGAAAAAATAAGCGTTTCGGCAGGCGATGATGCCAGAAGTGCAGAATGGTTCAACGTGAGCCTGAAAAAAGAAAATACAGACGTACAGTCCGATCAAAGCGGATTTGTGAGTGTGACGGACTATGCCCTTGAGCTTGAAAAGGACGGTGAAGTTTTAACTGCAAAAATATGTCTGACGAAAACAAGAACAAACAGCGGTCTTGACAGCAAATATGAGATAACGGAAAGTCACGGGCTTGCCTTTGACCATGCGAAAATCATTGCATTTGCGGTATTGAGACTGAGGGGGAAAGTGACTTATACGGATATTGCCCTGAATCTTCTGCCTGAATATTTCACCCTGACGGAACTCCAGCAGATATATGAAATCATTCTTGACAAAGAGCTTATCAAAGCCCCGTTCCGAAGAAAATACGGTATTCTTGCACAAAAAACGGATGCCTATTCCAAGGATGCAGGTCACAGACCGTCACAGCTTTTCAGGAAAAAATGGCTTGCGGAATGAGGTGAACGTATGAGAATATTGGTAGTGGAAGATGAAATAGGCTTGGCGGATGCGGTCAGTGCGATCCTTTCAAAAGAAGGATATATCGTGGATACGGCAAATGACGGCAGGACAGGTCTTGACTATGCCTTGACGGGTAAATATGACTGTATTGTTCTGGATATCATGCTGCCTAAAATGAACGGTCTTGATGTGCTGACCTATCTGAGAGTCAGGGAAATAGAAACGCCTGTATTATTGCTGACAGCAAAATCGGGGATTGACGATAAGATAAAAGGTCTGGACTGCGGTGCGGATGACTATCTGACAAAGCCGTTTGCCGCAGGTGAACTGCTTGCACGAATCAGGGCAATGACACGGCGGAAAGGCGTTACGCCTGATATCAACCCGAAATATAAAGATATCACGCTCGACTTGAAAAAGGGTGAAATTATTTGCGGTGTCAATTCCATTGTGCTTGGAAGGAAGGAATTTCAGATGATGGAACTGCTTGTTTCAAAGGCAGGACAGATCGTGACAAAAGAGGATTTCGTCAGAAAAATATGGGGAAATGCCGATGAAAGCGAATATAACAATGTGGAAGTGTATATTTCGTTTCTGAGAAAGAAACTGCAGCTTCTGCATTCCGTTGTGCAGATCAAGACAAGGCGTGGCATCGGCTATTGTCTGGACGGTGGCATGGTATGATCAGAAAGCTGAAGATCAAGATCACTGTGATATTGTCTGCCATTCTTGCCGTTGTGACAGTCGGTATTATGGCAACGATCAATATCATGGCACAGCTCAACACTCAGACTCAGATCAATGAAAGACTGCTCAAAATAGCATACAATGACGGCAAGATTCCCCGTGAATACAGCGATACGAATATCTATCACGGAAATAACGAAGGGTATATCGATACATTTTCCGTATTGGTAGACGGTGCTTACAGGCTGATCGGGATATATACGGGCAGGATGGGGGAAGACAGTGATATCTCACAGGAAGATTATATCGGGTATGCCAATACTGCCATCAATTCGAATGAATCCAAAGGTGAGATCGGCAGTTATGCCTATCTCATAGAGCTGAAACATTACGGTAAAATCATCGTTTTTCTGGATATCAGTCAGTATCAGCAGGTCAATAAAAATTTATTTTTCACGACTCTTTTCATGGGGATCACGGCTATTATATTATTCACGCTGATATCATTTGGTTTGTCTTTTTGGCTTGTGAAGCCCGTCAAAGAGAATTTTGAACGGCAAAAGCGATTCATTTCGGATGCAAGCCATGAATTGAAAACACCGCTTGCCGTGATCAGTGCGAATACAGATGTATTGGAAAGTGAGATAGGCGAAAACAAATGGCTTGGCTATATCCGCTCGGAATCGCAGAGAATGAGTGAATTGGTCAATGAACTGCTTATGCTGGCAAGGCTTGATGACAAAAGCGGTCATAAGCTCATCATGTCAGAGATCAATTTAAGTGATCTGGTCTTGATGACGGCACTGCCGTTTGAAAGCACTGTTTTTGAAATGGGAAAGAAATTTGATGTAGATGTACAGCCCGATATCAAATGCAAGGGTGATGAAAGTGCCTTAAAGCATATTCTGACGATTCTAATAGACAATGCAATAAAATATTCCGCCGAACACGGCGAGATATCCGTGAAACTCTGTCAGCAGTCGAATAAGCATATCATTGAAGTGTATAATACAGGAGAGGGAATCAAGCCCGAAAATCTTTCAAAAATATTTGAAAGATTTTTCCGACAGGACGAGTCCCGCAACAGCAAGACAGGCGGTTACGGCTTAGGCTTGTCGATTGCCAAATCAAGCGTAGAGGCACACGGCGGAAAAATATCCGTACAAAGTGAATATGGCAAATGGGTGAAATTCACGGTCACTCTCAATTAGGAATGAGGAGTGAGGAATTAGGAATGAATAACAAAAGCCACTTTATTTCGTAAAAATCATTTACTGAAATAAAGTGGTTTTTTATATAAAATTGCTGTCCGAAAATAATTCCTAACTCCTCATTCCTCATTCCTCATTGTTAAAGCGACACAATGGGCGGAAATGCCTTCCAATCTGCCCGTAAAGCCGAGTTTTTCTTCAGTAGTGGCTTTAATGCTGATATTGTCGATATCCGTATTCATGGCATTGGCAATACATTTTCTCATATCTTCGATATAGGGCTTCAATTTAGGTTTCTGTGCGATGACAGTCGCATCGATATTTGAAACGGTATAACCCTTTTGTGAAAGGATTTTCATGACTTCTTTAAGGAGTTCAATGCTGTCCGCACCCTTGTATTTCATATCGGTATCGGGAAAATGTGTACCGATATCGCCGAGTGCCGCTGCACCTAAAAGTGAATCCATGATGGTGTGGACAAGTACATCAGCATCTGAGTGTCCAAGCAATCCTTTTTCATAGGGAATCTCCACACCGCCCAAAATCAATTTTCTGCCGTCTGCAAATTTGTGCACATCATAGCCGTGACCTACTCTTATTTTCACTTTACTCCCTCCGCAATGTCAAATTGATATTCACCGTTTTCATAACGGCACGTTACGATGTCACCGCTTTTTATTGAGCCGTCAAGCATTTTTTCGGATATGGCATCTTCAATATTCGACTGGATCGCTCTTTTGAGAGGTCTTGCACCGTATATTTCATCAAAGCCCGCTTTTGCAACGGCTTCAATGGCACTGTCATCAAATTCGGCTTTGATATCGAGGTCATTCTATCTCTTCTCGAGATTTTTAAGCAGATTTTTAGCGATCGCCTGAATGTCGTTTTCCGTCAGTTTGTTGAATACGATGGTATCATCCACTCTGTTGAGGAATTCGGGTTTGAAGAGTTTTTTGAGTTCGCCCAAAACGGCTTCACGGATTTTTGCATTGTCGTTATCGGCTTTTTCTTCACCGCCGAAAAATCCGAGATTAGTTTGTTTTTCGGTGATAAGCCTTGCACCGACATTGGAAGTCATGATAATAACGGTATTTCTGAAATTAACGTGTCTGCCCTGAGAATCCGTCAGCCTGCCTTCATCAAGTATCTGCAAAAGCATATTGAATACATCGGGGTGAGCCTTTTCTATCTCATCAAAGAGGAGAACGGAATAGGGCTTGCGTCTGACCATTTCAGTCAACTGACCGCCCTCGTCATAGCCGACGTAGCCCGGAGGTGAGCCGATGAGCTTGGAAACGGTATGTTTCTCCATGAATTCGGACATATCAAAGCGTATCATGGCATTTTCATCACCGAACATAGCTTGTGCCAGAGCCTTGCAAAGTTCGGTTTTGCCTACACCCGTAGGACCAAGGAAGATGAACGAACCGACAGGTCTGTTGGGATCCTTGAGTCCGACTCTGCCACGTCTGATAGCCTTTGAAACGGCTGTAACAGCCTCATTCTGTCCGACAATTCTTTCATGGAGGATATCTTCGAGTTTGAGTAATCTCTGACTTTCCTCTTGTGTGAGCTGCACAACGGGAACACCTGTCCAACTTGAAACGATTTCGGCAATATCTTCACTTGTGACTTCGCCGTTTTTGTGTTCATTTTTTTCCTGCCAGATTTTCTTTTTATCTTCGAGTATAGTGCGGAGTTTCTTTTCTTCGTCACGAATTGCGGCAGCGTGTTCAAAATCCTGATTGTTGACGGCTTCCGCCTTTTCTTTTTCAAGGGATTTGATTTTATTTTCGATATCCTGCAAATCGTCGGGAGCGGTGTAGGCTCTCAGACGCACTCTTGATGCAGCTTCATCTACAAGGTCAATCGCCTTGTCAGGTAAAAACCTGTCTGCAATATATCTTGAAGAAAGTTTCACAGCGGTATCAATTGCTTCATCAGTGATCTTTACTTTGTGATGGGCTTCATACCTGTCACGGAGTCCACGCAGGATCAGAACGGCTTCTTCTTCGGTAGGTTCGCCTACAGTGACAGGCTGGAAACGTCTTTCCAAAGCGGCATCCTTTTCGATATATTTTCTGTATTCATTGATGGTAGTTGCACCGATCACCTGAAAGTCACCTCTTGCAAGGGAGGGCTTGAGGATATTGGCGGTATCGGCAGAGCCTTCCGCCGAACCTGCACCGATAATGGTATGAAGTTCATCTATAAAGAGAATGACATTCCCTGCTTTTTTGACTTCATCAATGGCACTGCTGATTCTGTCCTCAAAGTCACCTCTGTATTTGGTGCCTGCAATCATGCTTGTGAGGTCAAGGGCAACGATACGCTTGTCTTTAAGCGGTTCGGGGACGTCGCCCGAAACGATTTTAAGTGCAAGTCCCTCTGCAACGGCGGTCTTGCCGACACCGGGTTCACCGATAAGACAGGGATTATTTTTGGTACGTCTTGAAAGAATCTGAATAACTCTCTCAATTTCGTTTTGTCTGCCAATAACGGGATCGATACCGCCTTTTTTGGCGATTTCGGTCAAATCCCTGCCGAACTTGTCAAGCATTTTGGTATTGCTGTTTTTAGGCTTGCTTTCACTGTTATTGGAGAAATCATTTTCACTTTCGGCACTGCCGAGAGTTTCATTGAGAGTTTTGACGATATCATTCGTGTGAATGCCTGTTGACTGCAGGAATCTGACGGCATAGCTGTCACCGTCTGTGATGAGGGCGATAAGGATATGTTCCGTACCGACATAGTTGTGTCCCATTCTGCCTGCCTGAATGATAGCGGTCTGAAGGATTCTCTTTACACGAGGTGTAAAATCATCGGGAGAAAGTTTGGTTTCACTGCCTGTGCCGATTTCCTGTTGAATGAGATTTTCAAGTGTATCGGCATTGGCACCGCATTTGTCAAGAACGGTATAAGCCGCCCCGTCGGCATTTTTGAGAAGTCCGAGAAGAATATGTTCACTGCCGATATAGGTGTGTCCCATATCCTGAGCGGATTCGATTGCAAGATTAATGGCATTGTTAGCCTTTTCCGTAAAACCATTGAATTTATACATAACACATACCCCTTTCTTTACAATGTGCAATGTGCAGTGTACAATGTGCAATGCATAATGCACGATTATTTTCTATTTTCTGATAATTAAAAAATTGATTTTCTTTGAAAATTTTCCTCTCACAATTCATTGCAAATTGCACATTATTCTTCAAGTCTGTGGGAGGAGGGGACTTGCGGCTGCATAAGGGCAGTTCTGACAAGTTCGGCTCTGATACGGTCACGTTCCTGTGGAGTGAGTTTTTTGCCGATATTTTTCATAAGGGTAGCAGGCTGAATCTCGATAAGCAGACGGTTGATGGTTTGGATATCCATTTCGGAGAAAAACCCTGCTTCCACGCCGAAACGCACGTTTGAGAGAAGCTGCATACATTCCTCATTGTTGAGGAGTTTGGCATACTGGAGAATACCGTAGGAGCGGTAGACTTTATCCTGAATGTTGATATTTTTGGCAAGGGCTTCACGGGCGGCTCTTTCCTGAGTGACAAGCTGATAAGCGATATCACGGAGATTATTGATAGCCTCCTGTTCGGAAATGCCGAGGGTAACTTGGTTGGAAAGCTGATAAATAGCCCCTTTGGGTTCGGTGCCTTCGCCGTACATTCCACGGATGACAAGACCGAGTTTGGAGAGAGAGGAGCTTATTTTTCCCATTGCACCGCTTTCTTTAAGAGAGGGGAGATGGAGCATCAGAGAGGCTCTCATGCCTGTGC
Organism: uncultured Clostridia bacterium; assembly: GCA_946187095.1. Classification (GTDB taxonomy): domain Bacteria; phylum Bacillota; class Clostridia; order Oscillospirales; family Acutalibacteraceae; genus UBA1213. The sequence continues at coordinate 10,285 of CAMHPW010000006.1, forward strand.
CGATATTGGTGGGGCATTGAGTGAGATAGCCGAGTTTGTCGTTGAAAGCGAAATCAAGCTGTTCATCAAGGAGAGTGTCGATCTTGTCGGCTAAATCATAGGTACTTTCAAGGCTCATGCCCTTGTTGATGACCTGTATTCTGACATGGTCTTCTTCGTTGATCATAATGCTGACGGATTCGTCATCGAGGAGGAGAAGTCCTCTGCCCTGTCTGTCGGAGATGAATTCGGGGCTGACAAGGTGCCTTTCAACGAGGGAAACGGCTTCTTCCTGAGTGAGTTCGGACATTTGTATATATTGGAATCTGCCCGATATGGCGGAATGTCCGTCAAGAACGGCAGATTTCACGACAGAAGCGACTTTTCTTTTGTTTTCATCGGAGAGCCTGCAGGGAAACGGATAGTCACGCAAATTTCTTGCGAATCTGATCCTTGTGCTGATGACAACGTCACTGACATCTTTGAGGGCAGTATATTTATTTTCACTCATGATCACTCATTCCTTTCCAATTCTTTGATCTGGTCACGGAGTTCGGCGGCTTTTTCAAATTCCTGAGCTTTAATGGCACGTTCCAATTCCGATTTGAGTTTGGCAAGTTCATTTTTGATTTTGACCTGCGTACCGGCGGAATGTGCGAGCTTGCCTGTATGGGAAGTTCTGCCGTGGATTCTCTGGATAGAGGGGAGAAGTTCTTCATAGAAGGTGTCATAGCAGTTGGCACAGCCGACTTTGCCTGATTTGGCGATATCTTCAAAGCTGCTGCCGCAGCACTGACAGCGTTTGGCAGGTTTGGCGGAGAAGCCGCCCATGAAACTGCCGAAGAGTTTGTCGAGGTCGAAGCCCATATTTCCGAAGAAAGAGCCGTAGCCCATTTTTTCGGCACATTCGGGGCAAAGATCATATTCCTTGAGTTCACCGTTGAGAATGGTTTTGATATGTGTGGTAGCCTGTCTTTTACCGCAGGATTGACATAACATAAAGATTACCTCCTTTTAATTTTGCAGGATAACGAGGGTTATCAGCATATTTTTCATGACAGCCGCACGGAGAATATCCCTGTATTCATGCGGAACGGCTGCATAAGCGTTATCGGAAAGGGCAGAGGATATCATGACTCTGTCATATTCCGAAATCATATTCTGGGCGGACATATTATTGAGGATCGCCTGAGCGGAAGCAGTCGAGATCCTGTCACTGATGGAGTTGACGATGTGCATGATAGCGACACGCCTGTCTGTCGTGACACGGGTGATCTTGATATAACCGCCGCCGCCACGCCTGCTCTCTACAATATACCCCTGTTCGGGCGTGAAACGTGACGTAATAACGTAGTTGATCTGACTCGGAACGCAGCCTAATATATTGGCAAGCTCGTTACGCTGGATCTCGGCGTTGCCGTCACTTTCATCGAGCATTTTGAGGATATACTGAGCCACCAAGTCGCTCATTTTCATTTTCATCACTTCCGTTTGTCTTTGACTTTCTTTGACCTTGTGAGTTAATTGTATATCAAAAGTCAGAAAAGGTCAAAGTCAGAAAAAGTCAAAAATATGTATCGGGATAGGATACAGCTTTGATTTTCTTTAAAAATCTCGTTTTTTCTCATTGATTCTGAAATTTCAGTTTTTTTGGAAAGGGGTATGGTGGAAACCTTTTTTGCAAAAAAGGTTTCCGCCACGAAATTTGTCATAAAAATTCCTTGACATAAGTATATTTATGATGTAAATTTTATGATAGGGGAGTGATGATATGCCCGATAAAAAGAAAATGAAAATAATGGTCATATTGGTGATATGCATCGTATTGCTGACAGATTGTGCAGTGGTAGTGATGTATTATCTTGATGTTCAGCGGCAGCATCAGGAGATCATAGAGAATGCCATACAGGAGATACCGCTGGCGGAGATACCGAAGCCGATAGCGGCAAATTATGATCCGAACAGACCTGAATATGAAACAACAAGAAAATTCACGATGAATACATTGAAGTTTTCGGAGAAGATATACAGGAATCTGACAAAAGATGTGAAGGCGGATTATTCTGTGCTTTATGATATGGAAACAGATGAGATACTGTTTGAAGAAAATTCCGATAAAAAGTTATATCCTGCAAGCACGACAAAGTTATTGACGGCGATCGTTGCAACAAAGATCATTACCGATCCGGATACGGTGATAACGGTCGGCAATGAGATCAAAATGATAGGCGAGGAATCAAGCAGGGCAGGGCTGGAAGTCGGCATGAAGCTGACAGTTTCTGATCTGATGGATGCCATGATGCTGCCGTCGGGAAATGATGCGGCATATACAATGGCGGTGAACTGTGCAAGGATATATAAAGATGATCCGAAAATGTCCAATAAAGCTGCACTGAATTGCTTTGTGGAACTGATGAATGATGCCGCTGATCAGTTGGGGGCGACAAATTCACAGTTTGTGAATCCTGACGGCTGGCACAGTCCGAATCACTATACGACTGCCAAAGACATGGCAAAAATAGGTGCCTATGCAAGAGAAGTACCGCTTATAGCGAAATCGTGCAGTACACATTATGCCGAAAGAAAATTGGTAAGCGGTGAAATGCTGTATTGGGTGAACGGCAATTTAATGCTGAATGACTATTATAAATGCTATTCAAAATATTGTGACGGCTTAAAGACGGGATTCACGGATGAAGCAGGTTCGTGTATTATTTCATCTGCAACGGTGGAAGGACATACGATGATAGCCGTTATCATGAACGGTTATGACGGTTATACGAAATATGATGATGTCAATTTGCTTTTCAGAATGGGTTATAAATTATACGGATTGCCTTATACATACGGAGTGCCTAACAGTCAGGCAGGCAAACCCCGCTTACTTGCTTGAGGATGATTTGAAAAATTTTGGAAAAGTTGATTTGTTCTGCACTTTCGGCAGCGGTGATCGGATATTCGGCTATCTGATGACCGCTGTTTTTATAGATAATTTTGCCGATGGGAGCATTTTTTTCAACGGGAGCGTCAATTTCATTGGGCAGGACAATTTCGGAAGTGATTTTTTCCTTGTCGCCTTTTTGGATAAGAATGGAACTGCCGCTTTTTGCGGAAGTCATGATTTTATCGGTCATGCCGTTTTTAACGGCTATTTCCGTAACGGCACTTTCGGGAATATCGGGTGTATACATTTCATAGTTGGCAAAGCCGTAATCGAGAAGTTTGGCGGCATCGGAAAATCTGTCCTTGCCTGTTGCACTGCCGAGTACAACGGCGATAAGGCTCAGTCCGTCACGTTCGGCCGTCGCACTGATACAGCTGCCTGCTTTGGAAGTCGTGCCTGTTTTCAGTCCCGTAATGCCACGATAGGTTTTAAGGAGTTTATTGGTATTGACAAGCTGGGTTTTGCCGCCACGCAGATTATCCATCCATATATTGCTGTAGTCATAGATTTTCTTGTGTTTGGTCAGTTCCCTTGACATGACGGCCACATCATAGGCACTTGTCACATGACCGTCCTCATCAAGTCCGTTGCAGTTCTTGAAAACGGTTTCCTTCATGCCGAGAGATTTGGCTTTTTTGTTCATCTGGGCGACAAATTCTTCTTCCGTACCGCAAAGATGTTCGGCAAGGGCTACAGCGGCATCATTGGCACTTGCCACGACAGTAGCCTTTATCATGTCATCAACGGACATGGTTTCGCCGACTTCCAGCCATATATCCGAGCCGCCCATAGAAGAGGCGTGTTGGGAAGTCGTAACGGTATCGGAAAGAGAAATTTTTCCGCTGTCGAGAGCCTCCATGACAAGTGTTAAAGTCATGACTTTTGTGATGGATGCACAAGGTCGGACTTCATGGGGATTTTTTTCATAGAGAATCTTTCCTGTTTCAGCGTCCATGAGAACGGCTGACGGTGCGGTGATCTCACTTTCGGAAAGGGCACTGACTGTCACGGAAAACGGAACGAAAAGCATTATCGCCAAGAGTATACACAATTTTTTCAATACAAACGCCCCCTGAAAAATGAGGAATTAGGAATGAGGAATGAGAAATTATTTTCCGGTTTACGTTAAATTATACTCTGTTGACTGCATATTTAGAACGAAATAAAAAATGAGGAATGGGGAATATTCCTCATTCCTCACTTTTCATTCCTCATTTTTGATTACTTTTTCTTTTTGTTTTTGTCTTTTTTATCGTCTTTTTTCGGTTTGGGTTCGGGGGTGAAGTCCTGAGCAAGAAAAGCAGCCATTTCCCTTTGGAGTCGTGCGATAGGCAAACCGACTACGTTATAATAATCGCCTCTGATGCATTTGATGAATAAAGCAGCTTCCCCCTGTATGGCATAGCCGCCTGCCTTGTCATAGGGTTCGGGAGTGATGATATAGCTTTCGATTTCCTTTTCAGTAAGGGGATAGAATTCGACTTCAGTCGATTCCGAAAAGCTGTAGGATTTTCCCATGAAGGAAAGACAGCAGCTTGTAATGACTCTGTGGACTTTTCCGGATAATATTTTCATCATTTCCCTTGCCTCATCGGTGGAACGGGGCTTGTTGAGAACTGCACCGTCAGCGATCACGGCAGTGTCACAGCCGATGACAAGCCATTTTTTATAGGCTTTTGCAACGGCTTCGGCTTTTTTGTCCGCAAGATATTGGGGATATTGTTCGATACCCATTTCTTTTGGCACGACTTCTTTAATTCTTGACGGAATGACTTTGAAATCGTCACAGAATTTGGAAAGCAGTTCTTTTCTTCTGGGTGAAGCAGAGGCTAAAATAATTCCCTGTATTTTTGGCATTTGTAATATCTCCTCTTTAAATCAGTTGTTTATAGATATCGCCTTTTTTGAATCCCGTGAGTTTAGCGGCTTCCTTGGCACATTCCGAAAGGGACATACCTTTTTGTGCAAGGTCTTTGGCAAGGCTGACGGCATATTCAAGGGTGATTTCTTTTTCTTCTTCATGCCTTGCCCCCTCTATGACAAGGACAAATTCGCCTTTGGGTTCATTTTCGGCATAGAATTGAGCAGCTTGTTCGAGAGTGGTGCGGATGACTTCTTCATGCACTTTGGTCAATTCACGGATAACAGAAATTTTCCTGTTGCCGAACATATTGTACATATCTCTGAGAGTGGCGGCTAATTTATGGGGGGCTTCATAGAATATCATGGTACGTTCTTCATTTTTGACGGCTAAGAGATGTTCATGCCTGTTTGGTTTGTTGACGGAGAGAAAGCCCTCAAAAGTGAATCTGCCTGTAGGCAAGCCCGAAATGGCGATGGCTGTTGCCAGAGCGGTAGGACCGGGAACGGAACAGACGGTAATGCCACGTTCGGCACATTGTCTGACGAGATTTTCACCGGGATCGGATATGCACGGCATACCGGCATCGGAAACGATGGCACAATTTTCACCGTTTTCGATTCTCTGACAGATCTCGTCACCCCTGTCGGTGTTGCTGAATTTGTGATAACTTATCATAGGGGTATTGATATCGAATTTATTGAGTAATTTGATGGTAACTCTTGTATCTTCCGCCGCTATGAAATCGACTTGTTTGAGAGTTTCAATGGCACGAGGCGAAAAGTCGGCTAAATTGCCGATAGGCGTACCGACTACAAATAATTTTCCTTTCATAGATAACCTTCCTTGTAAGCACCGTAAATTTGAATCATTTCATCTGAAAAATCGCCGCCGTCTTTTTCAATGAATAAGACGGGTTCAACGATAAGACCGTTGGGATTACCGCCACGCCTGCCCTCTATGAGAAAAAGTTTGGGCGGTTTGGACGGTCTTTGCTGTACGAAACGCAGTCTTTTCGGTTCAATGCCGTATTTTCTCATGTCGGTGATAACGTCACTTAATCTTTCGGGACGCTGACACATACAGAGCCTGCCCGAAAAATTGAGCAGTTTTGCCGCTGTATGAATGATTTCCTCCATGGTGCATGAAAATTCATGACGGGCGATTTTATGAGCATCATTGGGATTGACAATGCCTGTCCCTTCCGCTTTGTAGGGGGGATTGCAGACGACTAAACTGTATGATGAAAACTTCACTTTGCCGTCAAGCTCTCTCAGATCGGAGTTGATGACACTGATATTTTGAATATTGTTGAGAGAAATGCTTCGTTGGAGCATATCACAGGCATTTTCCTGAATTTCGACAGCGGTGATGGATTTTGGGGGAGCATTTCTGCACCATATCAGCGGAATGGCACCGCACCCCGTACCCAAGTCACAGGCGTTGTCACTTTTTTTAGGCTTGGCAAAGCTGGCAAGCAGGACGGTATCCGTCCAGAATTTATGTTCATCGGAAACGATGATTTGAATACCGTTTCCGAGAGGTTCCCATTTTTCACCATCTTTGAGCATACAAAAACCCCCTTTTTCCGACAAGATATTATAGCATAAAATTTGTTATGCGTAAAGAGAAATTTTTGCAAAAGCAAACGGAACAGAAGTGAAAAATTTCTGTTTCGTATTTTTTGTGCAGTTTGTTTATAAAATAGATATATTTTTTTAATCAAAGTTCAAAAAAACTATTGACATTTGATAAATGAGGTGGTATAATACAATCAAGATATATAAAGAGTTTCGGAAATGAAGATATCGGCTCTTTATATGGAAGTCGAAAGGGGGGCAAGCTCCGATGGGCGATATTGAACCAATATTGATGATTGTCGCACATGGTGCGAAGTCTTCAACGGTGACAGGACAGAGTAGGAAGGAAGTTTAGGTGTTTGAGTGAGAGTATCCGTTCTTAGTGCAGGGCGGTATCCGCTTCAATGATTGAGCATGATGCTGTATGAGTTCCGAAAGGTCTTGGAATTGTATGAAGATACCTGACGTTAAAGGTCAGCCGTATATTGAAGAATTGCAATGAAGTTTTATGCGGCAGGGTGTCATCTGTTTCGGGATTTGAAAATTGAATATGTTTTTCCCGTCATGAGCGTGGATGCTTGATGTGGGATCAACCGTAGCGGCACACGGGGATTGCTCGAAGACATTGTTCGGGAATGGTGTCATGGCAGGTTGAACAAGATGTTTTCTCCGTCTTTGAGCGGAAGCTCCGCACTGTATTTGATGGTCTTTCGGTGCAGTGTGCAGTCGCTGTATGAGCGATTGTGGTGAGCAAAGCGTTAAGAATTTTTTCGAGGGTGTTCGTCGGTAAGACCGTTCACCGAATGTATTCCGTTTCAGAGATAGGACATAAGACCGGAAGCGGTTTTTGAATATAAAATTTTTCGACCGGAATGAGTCCGATGAAAGTTTGAATTTTATATCCGGCTATATTATGTTCAAGGAATGAGTCCGATGAGAAGATGAATTTTTTGCCTCCATTGTTTAAAGGTTGACGGCTCCAATGATGTGATAAAAATACTAAGGAGAAGTTACCTATAATAACTAGAGAGTTAATTGAAAAAGAATCTATTACTGATTCTGAACTGAATCCTTTTAATGAAGAAAAAGGTAATATAAATGTAATGAATAATTATTATTTATTAATTTGTGACCAAAAAGGTTTTATGAAAGTTTTAAATATAAAAGGTATATTCAAAAAATATATTAAAGAATTAAATAATAAAACAAAAGAAAATAATTCATATTTTAATTTATTAAAAAAGGAGGATGTTGATGTTGAATCCACTATATCTCATTTATTAAAAAATTCTATTAATAAGCAAAAAAAAATTTTTGAAAAATTA
>CAMHPW010000007.1 GCA_946187095.1 uncultured Clostridia bacterium
CCAGCCCGAGAAGGTGTTTACGATTTGATGGGCCGCAAAGTGATGAACCCTCGTCAAGGCCTCTACATTATGAACGGCAAGAAAGTCTGGGTCAAGTAACTTTCCTGCCATAAGAACCATACACACCCGCTGCGCATTTGGCCGTACATACGCCACGACCGAATGCGCATCGGGTGTTTTGTGACAATCACACCGAGTGTACTATTATAGAGGCGCAGGGCGTTCCATTATAATGGTACCGCCTGCGCCGTTAGATTGATGCACGGTGCTCCCTTCTATTATGAGAGGCGTTTGTTTCTTCTCATTTCTTTGAACATGACGGATATCTCCTTTGTTAAATTTTTTTTTATTATATAAAAATTTTTTTGCATTGTCAATCAATATGATTTTATCGCATGGCATTTATATTTTTTGTATAAAATTTTGTACATACTTGACAGTTTGAAAAGAGTATTTATAGAAAATATATAATCTTTTTGATGAAAAATTGTGCATTGCTTATAATATATGCTTTTTAAGTGGTATAAAAAATAATTTGATTGATAAAAACAGCGATTTTGTGAGAATGGGAATTCCGAACTCCCCCTTGATTTTTTTTGAATTGCATAGTATAATAAACATGATGAAACTTGTATATGAGAGTTTCAAGAAAATTTTTAACATTGTTTAGGAGGATTTACTACAATGAGAAAGTCAAAAGTTTTGAGTGTAGCTATGTCAGCAGTATTGGTTGCATCTTTGGCAGCAGCCGCTTCCGTAAGCGTATCCGCTGAAATCTCAAAGTCATCTGATATTCCCTCACACTCAGTCGGTGTTGTAGGTAGTTTCAATGGCTGGGCTAATGACGTTGCTTTGACAGATGCAGACGGTGACGGCGTTTACGAGGGTACAGTTGAAGTAGCTGAAGTAACAGAAGACATGATCGTTGGCTGGAATGTTGACGATGAGCCTACAGGCGAAAGCTATCTCCAGTTCAAAGTACGTCTTGACGGCGAGTGGACAGACAGCTGGGGCAACTATGAGCCTTTGAATGACCGTACATGGAACAGCCAGTCCAACGTGCCTGTAAAAGAGGCCGTTGTTGGTCAGCCCATCACATTCACCGTTTACTTCGATATCAAGAATCCTGCTCCGGCAGCTCTCGCTAACCCCGATTCCTATGCAGAAGCAGGCAGCGATGACTATATGTACCTCAACGTATACTACAAGGTAGTGGAAACAAAAACAGAAGAGCCTTCCAAAGAAGAAGAACCTTCCAAAGAAGAAGAGCCTTCAAAGGAAGATACTTCTTCACAGACACCCGTTACTACAACCGGTGACACTTCAAAAGTAGCAGTTGAGGATAAGACAGATTCAACAGTTCCTGCAACAGGTGACGCTACATCTGCTGCTGCACTCGCTGCTGTAGTAGTTGCATCTCTCGGCATCGCAGTTGTTATGACAAAGAAAGCATCTGCTAAATAATTCTTGTTGGTACTCTTAACAAACAATTTCGGCTGAATGGTTCTTACACCGTTCAGCCGTTTTTTTAATGAGGAATTAGGAATGAGGAGTTAGGAATATTTTTCATTCCTAATTCCTCATTCCTCATTCCTAATTCAGATTCCGTAGAGGTTCAAGTCCCATGCGGGAATGTGGGGGTGCTGTCGCAGATAAAGCCGATAATTCGGGTTGATATCGTGAATGAGCAGGGGGAGAGTGAAAATATCTTCACTTCTGTGATAAAGGGCAATATTGAGTTTGGGCTTGTCACGTTTCAGGGTATCAGTGCCGCCTTTGAGAGCCTGTAATTCCGCCCCCTCAACGTCTATCTTGATATAGGACACTCTCTGAATCTGAAAGAGAGTGTCTGTTTTTGTGACGGCAAGTTTTTGTGAGCCTGTCGAATGGATTGATGAGCCACGCCCCGTGGAATCGGCAAAATTCACATAGCCGTCACTGTCCCAGATGCCCATGTTCCAGAGATGTATGTTATCAAGCGTTTTGGCATAGGCTTTCAGCTTTTTGAAAGTCTTTTTGTCGGGTTCAAGGGCGGTGATATGCCTGTAACTGCCGTTGGTATAGTGCAGAAATTCCTGTATGGTATCGCCCCTGTAGGCACCCAAATCAAGATAGCTTTCCTTTTCCGTTAAGTTCAGTATACGGAAAATCTCGTCTTTATCCGTGAAAATTTCCGTGAGATAACGGATATTCCCCGTGAGTTTGAAATTGATTTCGTTTTCTAGGACTTTTTTGGAAAAGTCATCTGCAAGGATATCAAAGACTTTGTTGATTTTATCTTTGTTCTGCTGATAGAAAGCGTGGTTGAAAATAGTATCTCCGTAAACGGGAACGTCGGGGGCGAAAAGTGTGTATGTTTGTGAAAGGGAAAGGATATGTTCGATAACGTCATTTCGCTGAGAGCCGAAAGCCGTTAGTATAATGATATCTTTCGGGAAATCGGCAAGTTTTTTCACGGTGAAGCCGTGAAACGTCTGTCCCCTGACGAAATCGTCACTTGCCATGATACCGTGGATTTGTATGCCGAGTCTGTCGAGTTCGGAAATGATCTTATCCGCACCGTTTCCCATGCCGTAGATAATGATTTTTTTGTGAGTATCTTTGAGAGAATCCCATATATCTTTCATGCCGTCACCTCAAAAAAATACCCTGTTCCGAGAGCAGAACAGGGGGAAAATGTATTGTTGAAAACAAGTTTTATGAACGGAGAATATCACGCCAGTCAAGGTCACCTCTTTCAAGACCGTGAATCAGGACCTCACCTGTTGCGATATTGGTGGCAACGGGAATGTTGTGCATATCGCACAGACGAAGTATCTGCATATCATTGGGTTCATGGGGCTTGGGGTTGAGCGGATCCCTGAGGAAGATGAGCATATCTATCTCATTGAAAGCGATCCGTGCAGCGATCTGCTGATCACCGCCCTGAGAGCCGCTGAGAAATCTTGTGATATGCAGACCTGTTGCTTCCGAAACCATTTTGCCTGTCGAGCCTGTTGCACAGAGATTATGTCTGCTGAGTATGCCGCAGTAAGCGATGCAGAACTGCACCATCAGTTCCTTTTTGGCATCATGTGCTATCAAAGCTATATTCATAATAATTTCCCCTCCTGAAAAAATGATATTTTTATTTAGAAAAGCGGAATATCCATTCCATCGAGTCTTGCGGCTATCCTGTCGAGAGCAAAAATAGCTTTCGACTTGTTCTTTACAGGCTGACTTTTTTGGAATGCAAGGGAAAGCTCACTGTCTTCAGGGACGATCCCCAGAAGCCTTGCACCGACCTGATCAATGACTGCATCAAGGTCATCAAAAAAGTCATTACCGAAAAATTCCTTTTCGCTGAAACGGTTGATGACAAGGCGGATATCCCGACAGCGATTTTTTTTACATTCAAGCAGGACTCTGTTGCCGCATCTGACGGAAAGCGGAGTCGCTTCGGCATTGATAACTGTCTGAAAATGACTTGAAAGACCGTATGCAAGATCACCTGCATGACAGTCTAAAAGTATGTAGTCATAGTTGAGAGTTTCGAGCATATCCCTGAAAACGTCGGGTGAAACGCCTGTATTTTCCTGCGGAGCAGGCATGACATACAGACCGTCTGCGAGATCGGACTGATAGACAGCATTTTCCGTATGGCAGTTCTGAGCAAGAGCATCACCCACATCAAAGACCAGCCTGTCGGAAACGCCGAGCATAAAGTCGATGCTTCTCATTCCCGATACGCAGTCTATGACAAGAACGGATTTTTTTCTCCCTGCAAGAGCGATCCCCAAGCCTGCGGTCAGGAATGAACCGCCCGAACCGCCTTTGGCAGAGATGATAACAGTCACCTTTTTCATTTTCAGATACCCCTAATAAGCATATCACACAATTAAAATAAAGTCAAGATTTTTTTTTCATACACTTTTTATAAATGCAGGCTTTTTTGGGATACAAAAAAGCTGTATCACAAACGATACAGCTTTTCCATTATATATTAAGAATATGAAGAAGTGAAATTATACAATACCCTGAGCCATCATAGCATCTGCTACTTTTACGAAGCCCGCAATGTTGGCACCTGCAACGAGATTCTTGCCGAGGTTGTACTTCTCACAAGCTGCAACGCTCTGCTTGAAGATGTTGACCATGATATTTTCGAGTTTAGCGTAAACTTCTTCTTCTGTGAATACAAGGTGTTCAGCATTCTGAGCCATCTCGATACAGGAGCAGGCAACGCCGCCTGCATTGGCAGCCTTGGAAGGACCTACAACTACGCCGTTTTCCTGGAGATAGGCGATTGCTTCATTTCTGGTAGGCATATTGGCACCTTCGCAGAGGAACTTACAGCCGTTGGCAACCATCTTTTTAGCATCCTCAAGATAAATCTCATTCTGAGTAGCACAAGGAATATAGAGATCAGCCTTAACGCCCCAGGGCTTCTCGCCTGCGAAGAATTTAGCACCCGGGAATTTGTCTGCATAGGGAGCACAGATGTTCTTGCCGCTGCTTCTGAGTTCGAGGAGATAGTCGATCTTTTCGCCTGAAACGCCGTCTTCATCAAGGATATAGCCGTCAGGACCGGAAATGGTGATAACTTTTGCACCAAGCTCTGTGAGCTTTTTGCAGGTACCCCATGCAACATTACCGAAGCCGGATACCACTGCTGTCTTGCCTGCAAGCTCTTCCCCGCAGTATTTGAGCATTTCTCTTGCATAGAATACGATACCGTAGCCGGTAGCTTCTGCTCTGCCGAGGAGACCGCCGTAACCAACGCCCTTACCTGTGAGAGTACCGTCATAAGCGTCTCTGATTCTCTTGTACTGACCCATCATGTAGCCGATCTCTCTGCCGCCTACGCCGAGGTCGCCTGCAGGAACGTCCGTGTTGGGACCGATATGTCTGTAAAGCTCTGTGATAAAGGACTGGCAGAATCTCATGATCTCCATGTCTGACTTGCCGTTGGGATCGAAGTCAGCACCGCCCTTGCCGCCGCCGATGGGAAGACCTGTGAGGGAGTTCTTGAAAATCTGCTCGAAGCCGAGGAACTTGATGATACTGATATTTACATTGGGAGCGAAACGGAGACCGCCCTTATACGGACCAAGGGCACTGTTGAACTGTACACGGAAACCACGGTTCACCTGTACATTGCCGTTGTCGTCCACCCACGGAACTCTGAACATGATCTGTCTTTCAGGTTCTGTGATTCTTTCGATAAGAGCCATTTTCTGATACTGGGGATTAGCCTCAAATACAGGCTCCAAAGATGTCAATACTTCTGTAGCAGTCTGGAGGAATTCTTCCTGACCGGGATTTTTTTTGGCGAGCTTTTCAAGCTGTTCACTTACATAAGACATTTCACTGTCACTCCTTAAAAGTTTTCAAAAATAATGGTGCCTCTTGCATGAAAGCACCGTACAGTCATTCACTGCAAGCCCTATTTTAGCATATCGTTTCCAAAAAATCAACCGTTTTTTGCAAGTTTGACATGATAAAATTGCATTTTCGTCAATATCTTAAAAATATACAAAGAATAATTGAAATATTTGTACAGAGTGTAAAAAAATATTTTGAGCCTGATAAAATCTTGCTTAAACTGTCATAAAGATGTATAATATAAATAACCGTTTCATATTTTAGGGAAACGATTTTCAAAAAATTTTTTTCAGCTTAATGAGAGGGGAATTTTTAAAATGGAAAAAGCAGAACTTCTTTATGAGGGCAAGGCAAAAAAAGTATACGCAATGTCGGAACCGAACTATTGCATGGTAGAATACAAGGATGATGCGACGGCTTTCAACGGTCTGAAAAAGGGCACGATCGTAGGCAAGGGCATCGTCAACAACAAAATGTCAAACTTCATGTTCAGACTCCTTGAAGAAAAGGGAATCCATACGCACTATGTTGAGCAGGTCAGTGACCGTGAAACCATCGTGAAACAGGTCAAGATCGTTCCTCTTGAAGTAATTATCAGAAATAAGGCAGCAGGCTCAATGGCAAAGCGTCTTGGTCTGGAAGAAGGTACGGAACTCAAAACAACTGTACTTGAATTTTCCTATAAAAATGATGAACTCGGCGATCCCCTTATCAATTCCTATCACGCTGTAGCCATCGGTGCGGCAACGTGGGAGGATATCGAGACCATCAGCAAAATGGCTCTTGACATCAACAAATACATGGTGGAATTCTTTGCAGGTGTGGGCGTTGAACTCATCGACTTCAAGCTCGAATTCGGCAAGACCGTTGATGGTGAAATTGTTCTTGCAGATGAGATCTCACCCGATACCTGTCGTTTCTGGGATATCAAGACGCATGAAAAACTCGATAAAGACCGTTTCAGACGTGATCTCGGCGGTGTGGAAGAGGCTTATGCCGAAATGATGAAGCGTATCGGGCTTGGTTAATGAGAAATGCGGAATGTGGAATGTGGAATAATATTTCTCATTCCTCACTCCTAATTCCTAATTTATAGGAGGTTGGACTCTTTTGAGTATCTCACAGGAATATTTTTCCGAAGAACTGCATGAAGAATGCGGCGTATTCGGTATATACGGAGATGACAGCATGGCTCCTGCCTATGCCTGTTACAACGGACTTCTTGCTCTTCAGCACAGAGGTCAGGAAAGCTGCGGCATTGCGGTAAATGACAGGGGCGTTATCAACAGTTATAAAAACATGGGACTCGTGACCGAGGTTTTCAGCGGAGACGTTCTTGAAAATCTGAAAGGTCAGAGAGCCATTGCTCATGTAAGGTATTCAACAGCAGGCGGCAGTGTGCGTGAAAACTCACAGCCGCTTGTTATGCGTTATGTCAAGGGTACTCTTGCCATCGCTCATAACGGCAATCTTACCAATGCCGTTGAGATCAGGCGTGAACTGGAACACAGAGGAGCTATTTTCCAGACAACGATCGATTCCGAAGTCATTGCCTATCTCATTGCAAGGGAAAGGATTAATTCAGGCTCTGTCGAAAAGGCTGTCGAAAAGACCATGAAACAGATCGAGGGTGCTTATTCCCTTCTTGTGATGAGTCCCAAAAAACTCATTGCCGCCCGTGATCCTCACGGCTTCAGACCGCTTTGCATGGGCAGACTCGGCAATTCGATCGTATTTGCGTCCGAAAGCTGTGCATTGTCCGCCTGCGGTGCGGAATTCGTCAGGGATATCGAACCGGGTGAGATCGTTGTCATTGATGAAGAACACGGCTTGCGTTCCATCAAAACAAATTGTCCTCAGTCAAGCAAAAAATCCCTTTGTGTATTTGAATACATATATTTTGCCAGAAGTGATTCCGAAATTGACGGTATCAGCGTGTATCAGTCGAGAAAAGAGGCAGGAAGAATTCTGGCAAGAGAATTTCCCATTGAAGCTGACATGGTCATAGGCGTACCGGAATCGGGTATTGATGCCGCTATCGGCTACAGTGAGGAATCGGGCATTCCCTATGAAAAGGGCATTGTCAAAAACGGCTATATCGGCAGGACGTTCATCAAGCCCACTCAAAAGGAACGTGCAAACAGCGTGAAACTGAAGCTGAATCCCTGTTCCGTTCTGAAAGACAAGAGAGTCGTTGTGATCGATGATTCCATTGTGCGTGGAACGACCTGCGACAGGCTTGTCAAAATGCTGAGAAATGCAGGTGCAAAGGAAGTTCATTTGAGAATCAGTTCACCGCCGTTTATATGGCCGTGTTTCTACGGAACGGATATCCCGTCAAGAGATGAACTGATTGCCGTCAGGCATACCATAGATGAAATATGCCGACTGACAGGGGCGGATACATTGGGATTCCTGCCGCCGGACAAACTTGACGAAATGCTTTTCCGCAAAAATGCAGGTATATGTGATGCCTGTTTTTCGGGTAAATATCCTACTAAAATCCCCGACAAATTCCTTGAAGGCAAGGAACGTGGCGGAGTGGACTTTGACAAGCCCATTTGTGTAAGCAAAGACGAAACTTAACTGAAAGAGGTAAAAAATATGCGAGATACATACGAATCACCGCTTTCATCAAGATATGCGGATAAAGAAATGAAATATATCTTTTCTCCCGACATGAAGTTCAGGACATGGAGAAAACTCTGGATCGCCCTGGCGGAAGCCGAAAATGAACTCGGTCTCGAAGTGACACAGGAACAGATCGATGAACTCAAAGCCCATGCCGATGATATCAATTATGAAGTGGCGGAACAGAGAGAAAAGCTCGTCAGACATGACGTTATGTCACACGTTTATGCATACGGTCAGCAATGTCCGAAAGCGGCAGGCATTATCCACCTTGGTGCAACGTCCTGTTATGTAGGTGACAATACAGATGTTATTATTATGACAGAGGCTCTGAAAATCGTTGAAAAGAAACTTGTCAGCACGATCAGACTGCTTTCACAGTTTGCGGATAAATACAAGAATCTGCCGACACTGGCGTTTACGCATTTTCAGCCTGCACAGCCTACAACAGTAGGCAAACGTGCCACTCTCTGGATACAGGATTTGCTCATGGATCTGGAAGATGTTCGGTATGTCATTAAAAATATGAAGCTGCTCGGCTGTAAGGGTACAACGGGTACACAGGCAAGTTTCCTTGAACTTTTCGAGGGCGACCATGAAAAATGCCGTAAAATAGACAAGCTGATCGCCGAGAAAATGGGCTATACAGACTGCTTTGCAGTATCGGGACAGACCTATTCCAGAAAGCTCGACAGCCGTGTATTGAATGTCCTTGCAGGGATCGCACAGAGTGCATCGAAATTTTCCAACGACATCAGACTTCTCCAGCACCTGAAAGAAATCGAGGAACCGTTTGAGAAAAATCAGATCGGTTCATCGGCTATGGCATATAAGAGAAATCCCATGAGAAGTGAAAGAATGGCATCACTTTCGAGATATGTCATGATAGATGTGCTCAATCCGTATATCACGGCGGCCACACAGTGGTTTGAAAGAACGCTTGACGATTCCGCCAACAAGCGTCTGAGCATACCCGAAGCATTCCTTGCCGTTGACGCTATACTTAATCTCTACATGAATGTCAGTGACGGCTTGGTCGTATATGAGAGAGTTATCACGGCTCACTTGATGAACGAACTGCCGTTCATGATGACGGAAAATATCATGATGGACGCAGTCAAAAAAGGCGGCAACCGTCAGGAACTCCATGAGAAAATCAGAACTTACTCCATGGAAGTCAAGACAAGCGGCAGCAATGATCTGCTTGAAAAGATCGCAAATGATCCTGCCTTTTTCGTAACGCTTGACGAACTGAAGGCAAAAATCGAGCCGTCAAAATATGTGGGACGTTCCCCGAAACAGACAGAGGATTTTCTCAATGAAGTCGTAAAGCCCGCTCTTGCACCTTATGAAAGCATGGCTACCGAAACAGCGGAAATCAATGTTTAATTCATAATGCATAATTGGATTGAGTGAGGAAAGTTTTTCGGAAAAACCCAAACAGTGAAAAAATGAAAAATCAGCGGTAATTTGCCGCATAAAAAAAATTATGCATTATGCATTATGCATTATGCATTATAATTAAGGAGTGTATTTTCAATGGTAAAGATGAATATATTTAATCAGACACAGGCAAGGAAAGTTGTCAATCAGAAAGGACCGTTTGCCGTTATCGAGTATGTGAAAGACTTGTCGGTAACTCCTTCAACAGCGGCTTCGGCTTATTTCATGGGCGAAATGGGTGTCAGAAAAAGACAGGTAGTGGCAGACCTCAACAATTCGGGCATTATTTTGCAGGCAGGTGCCATGCAGATGATTTCGGGAAATGTACAGGTTGCCACCAATGTACAGGGTGTAGGCGGATTGATGAAAGGCATATTCGGCGGAGCTGTCACAGGCGAAAGTGCGATCAAGCCCCGTTATACAGGTACAGGCAGAGTGATCCTTGAGCCTACATACAAGTATATCCTTCTGGAAGACCTTGCAGCATGGAATGGCGGTATGACAATAGAAGACGGTCTGTTCCTTGCTTGTTCGGATACGGTGCAGATGAAAGTGACGGCACGTTCCAATTTTTCCTCTGCAATAGCGGGCGGTGAAGGATTGTTCAACAATACCCTGTACGGACAGGGCATAGCTGTTCTTGAAAGCCCCGTTCCTGCAGATGAGCTGTTTGTATTCGACCTTGACAACGATACTCTCAAGATTGACGGCAGCATGGCGATCGCATGGTCACAGTCTTTGCAGTTCACTGTGGAACGTACTACAAAGACGCTTGTAGGTTCTGCTGCATCGGGTGAAGGTCTTGTCAATGTATACAGGGGAACAGGCAGAGTGTTGGTAGCACCTGTCGGATAAATCAGCAATTAGCAATGTGCAATGTGCCGTGCATTGGGAAAGGCACAGTACGTTGACAGGAGGTAAAATATATGGTCAGAGCAATCGTTGGAGCAAACTGGGGCGATGAAGGCAAGGGTAAAATTACAGATGTGCTTGCACAGGATTCCGATATGGTGATCAGATTTCAGGGCGGCAGCAATGCAGGTCATACGATCATCAATCACTACGGAAAATTTGCACTTCATCAGCTTCCTTCAGGTGTTTTCAATACAAAGATAACAAATATCATAGGAAACGGCGTTGCATTGAGTGTGGAGAATTTCACAAAGGAAATCCAGTCACTGATCGACAGGGGAGTGCCTAAGCCGAATATTCTCATATCAGACAGGGCACAGATCGTAATGCCTTATCATAAGCTGTTCGACTGCTATGAAGAGGAACGACTCGGCGGAAAGAGCTTCGGCTCGACAAAATCGGGTATTGCACCTTTCTATTCCGATAAGTTTTCAAAAATCGGCTTTCAGGTGAATGAACTCTATGATGACGTTGATTCCCTCAAAGAAAAAGTAGAAAGAATTCTGGAAGTCAAGAATGCTATTATCAGAAATGTCTATCATAAAGAGGAATTGAGCGTTGACGAGATGTTCAATAAACTCATGGAGTATAAAGAGGCACTGGCACCGTATGTGGCAAACACGTTTGATATCGTGCATGACGCTGTAGCCGCAGGAAAAAATGTATTGCTGGAAGGTCAGCTGGGTTCCCTCAAAGATACCGATTTCGGCATTTATCCAATGGTAACATCTTCCAATACGATAGCGGGTTACGGTGCAGTCGGTGCAGGCGGTATTCCGCCCTATGAAATCAAGGATATTATCACGGTTGTCAAAGCGTATTCAAGTTCCGTCGGTGCAGGCGAATTTGTCAGCGAGATATTCGGCGAAGAAGCCGAAGAACTCCGCAGACGTGGCGGTGACGGCGGTGAATACGGTGCAACAACAGGCAGACCGAGAAGAATGGGCTGGCTTGATTTAGTCGCAACAAGATACGGCTGCAAAGTGCAGGGTGCTACACAGGTAGCGTTTACAGTGCTTGATGCTCTGGGCTATCTTGATGAAATTCCCGTATGCGTTGCCTATGAGCTTGACGGCGAAAGGATCGGCTATTTCCCGTCAACGACAAAACTCAAAAGGGCAAAGCCTGTACTGGAGGTACTGCCGGGCTGGAAGTGTGATATAAGAGGAATCAGAAATTATGACGAGCTCCCCGAAAACTGCCGTAAGTATATCGAATTTGCGGAAAAGGCGGTGGGTGTTCCGTTCACGATGATCTCAAACGGTCCCAAGAGGGAAGATATCATTTACAGATAAGTTCGGAGGTATGTTCAGGAATGTGTGGAATAGTAGGTTATATAGGCGATGAACAGGCTGCACCGATTCTGATAGACGGTCTTGAAAAACTCAAATATCGTGGATATGATTCTGCAGGAGTCTGCACGAATGACGGTGAACGATTCATTGTGGAAAAAGAAAAGGGCAAGATCGAGATTTTGCGGAAATCCACAGATGACGGAAAAAATATCAGCGGCACTGTCGGGATCGGTCATACACGCTGGGCAACTCACGGCGAACCTTCCAAGATCAATGCACACCCCCATCTCAGTCAGGCAGGCAGTTTTGCGGTAGTGCATAACGGCATTATCGAAAACTATATGGAACTCAAAAGTGAACTTTCCAAAAACGGCGTGAAATTCACCTCTGCTACGGACACGGAAGTGGTTTCACAGCTTCTGGAATATCACTACAGCGGAAATCTGCTTGATACTGTTATAAAAATAATGCCCATGCTCAAAGGCTCCTATGCACTCGGCATCATGTACAGGGAAAAGCCTGATGAGATCATTGCCGTCAGAAAGGGCAGTCCCCTGATCATAGGCATCGGCGAAAATGAAAATTATCTTGCTTCGGACGTTCCGGCGATACTTGACAAGACAAGAACGATCTATCGTCTTGCCGCCAATGAG
This sequence comes from uncultured Clostridia bacterium, assembly GCA_946187095.1. Taxonomy (GTDB): domain Bacteria; phylum Bacillota; class Clostridia; order Oscillospirales; family Acutalibacteraceae; genus UBA1213. The sequence goes on from CAMHPW010000007.1 coordinate 12,299, forward strand.
ATAGCCGTTATCAAGCGTGACAGTATCACAATTTATGATACGGATAAAAATATCGTTGAAAAGTCCGCTGAAACGATCGAATGGAGTATGGATGCCGCTGCCAAGGACGGCTATGAACATTTTATGCTCAAGGAGATCATGGAACAGCCCAAGGCTGTTCACAATACGATCATCGAAAGAATCAGGGACGGCAGGGTTGTTCTTGATGAAATACACCTCACGCCCGAACAAATCAGGGATTTTAATAAAATCAATATCGTAGCCTGCGGTTCGGCATATCATGTCGGAGTCGTGGCGAAATATATCTTTGAGAAGATTCTCAGAAAGCCCGTTGAAGTGGACGTTGCATCCGAATTCAAATACAGGAATCCTATTGTTGACGAAAAAACGCTTACAATAGTGATAAGTCAGTCGGGTGAAACGGCTGATACAAAAGAGGCTATGTATGAGGCTCAAAGAAAAGGTTCTTATGCCGTGGCAATCGTGAATGTGGTAGGCAGTGCCATCGCAACAGAGGCCAATGATGTGATATACACTCTGGCAGGTCCCGAAATCGCCGTTGCAACCACAAAGGCTTACAGTGCACAGCTTGCCGTGATCTATATGATGGCGATATATTTCGGGGACATTCTCGGAAAAATAAGCAAAGAAGATTACAAAAATTATGTTTCGGAATTGCTTGCACTTCCCGAAAAAATCAGGCTCATTCTCAAAAAGACCGAAGATATCAAAAATATAGCGTCAAAGCTCTTTGCACGAAAAGATGTCTTTTTCATAGGCAGAAATATAGATCATGCCCTTTCTCTCGAAGGCTCTCTGAAACTCAAGGAAATTTCTTATATCCATTCGGAAGCCTATGCGGCAGGCGAACTTAAACATGGTACCATATCCCTGATAGAAAAGGGTACTCTTGTGATTGCCCTTGCCACTTATGAAGATTTGCATGAAAAGATATGTTCCAATATCGAGGAAGTGCAGAGCAGGGGGGCATACGTTCTCGGCATCGGCTGCGAAAACAGACAGCATCTCAGTCATGCGGCAAACAGTACGATATTTATTCCGAAAACGTGTGATATGATGCTGCCGTCACTGGCGGTAGTGCCTATGCAGATTCTTGCTTATTATATGGCACGTTTCAAGGGCTGTGAAATAGACACGCCCCGCAATCTTGCAAAATCTGTTACAGTTGAATAAATTTTAAGAAAACGGAATACGGAAATTTTTTCGTATTCCGTTATCGGATTTGAGAGAGGAATGTTTATGGATATCAAAAATGAAAAAATACTTGTCATGGATTTCGGCGGACAGTATAGCCAGCTTATCGCCAGACGTGTCCGTGAATGTAACGTATACTGCGAACTGAAGTCCTATAAAATGACTGCCGAAGAAATTAAACAACAAGGCTACAGGGGTATTATCTTTACAGGCGGTCCCAACAGTACCTATGACGAAAATGCCCCGAAATGCGATCCGAAATTGTTTGAATTGGGAATCCCTGTTCTGGGAATCTGCTACGGTGCACAGCTCATGGCACAGACGCTCGGCGGAAAGGTGCAAAGCAGTGACATCAAAGAATACGGCAAGACAAATGTTGAATTCAATACATCTTCTTTGCTGTTCCATGCGGCAAAGTCTGAAAATGTCTGTTGGATGAGCCATACCGACTATATAGCGGAAGTGCCTTATGATTTCAAAATAACAGCTATTTCGGCAGATTGTCCTGTTGCCGCTATGGAGAATCTCAAGAAAAATCTCTATGCAGTACAGTTTCATCCCGAAGTGCAGCATACCAATGAGGGTATGCTCTATCTGAAAAACTTCTTATACAATGCCTGTGGCTGTACAGCCGAATGGCAGATGAGTTCATTCGTCAAAGATACCATTCAGCAGTTGAAAGAAAAAATCGGTGATAAAAAAGTATTGTGTGCATTGTCGGGCGGTGTTGACAGTTCCGTCGCAGCACTTTTGGTACATAAGGCAGTCGGCAGACAGCTTACCTGTATATTCGTTGACCACGGACTTCTCCGCAAGGATGAAGGCGATCAGGTCGAAAGTGTATTCAAACAGCAGTTTGATATGAATCTGATCCGTGTCAATGCCAAAGACAGATTCCTTTCCAAATTGGCAGGCGTGAGCGATCCTGAAAGAAAACGTAAGATCATAGGCGAAGAATTTATCCGTGTATTCGAGGAAGAATCCCATAAACTAGGTAAAGTCGAGTATCTCTGTCAGGGTACGATCTATCCCGATGTAGTCGAGAGCGGTGTCGGTGAATCGGCAGTTATCAAGAGCCATCACAATGTCGGCGGACTTCCCGAAGATGTCGGATTTGAGGGCATTATAGAGCCTTTGCGTGATCTTTTCAAAGATGAAGTAAGACGTGCAGGTTTGGAACTCGGCATACCTGAATTTCTGGTATGGAGACAGCCATTCCCGGGACCGGGACTTGCTATACGAGTAATGGGTGACGTTACCGAAGAAAAATTGGATATACTCAAAGAAGCTGATGCGATCATGCGTGAGGAATTTGCGAATAACGGACTTGACAGAAGTGTGAATCAGTATTTTGCAGTTCTGACGGGTATCAAAAGTGTCGGAGTCATGGGTGACGGCAGAACGTATGATAATACGATAGCCCTGAGAGCCGTAACAACAAGTGACTTTATGACAGCGGATTGGGCAAGAGTACCGTATGACATACTTGAAAAAATCTCCAACCGCATTATCAATGAAGTCAATAATGTCAACAGGGTAGTTTATGATATCACATCAAAGCCGCCTGCCACAATCGAATGGGAATGATAAAAAAATGACGGGAAGCCGCATGATAAGCGGTTTCCCGTTTTTCGTGTCTATATTTTGTCTATCAGGACGAGATTATCAATTATTTTCCTGTCTGTAGTATGAAGTCCTTTCTGTCAGGTCTATATTATAATGTTTAAAATCTTCATTATACTTATGCTCAAACATTTCCTTTGTGAAGTCATTCATGCCGTTTTTGTTTTTCTCAAAATCAATGATTTCTTCAATCAAAGCCCTTTTTGTTGCAAGAGCGTTATGCAGCAGATGATAAGTAATTGTATTTCCTGTCGGATAGGTGAGTACAGTTTTTTCTATGATTATACCATAGTTTTCAAGCGTGTTCAGCATATTGAGAAATTCGGCAAATTGAGTTTCAATTTCTTTTGATTCGGGAGAAAGCAAATTGGAAATCATGAAAGTAAAATTTAAAAATAAACCATTATCCTGCCTGAGTTCGCTTGAAACCTTGAATTCTAATCCGGATTGGATAAGCTTTCTGATTTGAGCTATAAAGCCGGATGAATCCACTATTTTCGGTTTGCTGTTTTCAAGTGTCTTTACAAGCGGTATGTAATGGGTATCTATTCGGGATAAAAGGCTGTCCCAGTAATTGCAGATATTTTTGGCAAAGCGTGATTTCCATAATTCATATTTTTTTGAAGAATCTTCTTCATTATCAGTTTTGGTATTGAGAAGGTTCTTTTTTTGTTGCTGCCATATATAAATATAGCTGTTCAGCTTGGATATTTCCCTTTCCTGAAAATACACTTTATCCTTTCTGAAAAAAGCGTAATTTTCGAGGTCTATTTTTTCAATTTCAAAGCCAAGATATTCTTCCATAAAGAAAAAAGTGCGGACAACATCTTCTATGGAGCGTATATCAATATCGGATAATGCAGACGAATCTACATCAAGGGCTTGTACAAGTTTATTTCTGATTTCTGCTTTGGGAGCCATTGCGTCCTTTTCATATTGACGAATTCTTGTATCGGCTGTTACGGCTGAAAAACCCACTTTCATTCCGAGTTCTTTTTGAGTCATATCATGAAGTAATCTGTATCCTTTGATTTTTTCCCCAAGTGTCATAAGCAACCTCCTTCAAGTCTTATAATAATATATTCTAACACTAAAAAGATAAAAAGAAAAGGGAAAATATGAAATATTTAAAAAAGGATATTGACAAAAATAAAACTATGATGTAATATAAAATAAATAGAAATAAAAACATTACGGTTTAAATACAAAACAAAAATAAAAATAATTTAAAAGGAGATGCTGAGCTATGAATGAAAAAACAAAACCATTATTTGTAAATGTGGATACCGTCAGAAATGATTTGGGCGTGTCCAGAGCAAAAGCATATCAGGTCATCAAGGAACTCAATACCGAACTTAAAAAGAAATATCCTATGGCTATTGTCGTTGCAGGCAAGGTGAACAGAATATGGTATGAGGAAGCCTGTCTGCAGAATATGGCAAATTAACAAAATTCGGAGGATAAAGCAAAATGGCAGTTTACAGAGATAAATCAAACGGCTATGACGGTAAAACGTGGCGTGTGGCTGTCTATTATACCGATTGGCAGGGCAACAGAAAAAAGCATGAAAAACGTGGTTTCAAAACCAAGAAGTCTGCTCAGGAATATGAAACAGAATTCCTTGCCAAAAGAAAACATGATATCAACATGGGGTTCAGTGCGTTTATCGACCTTTACATGAGTGACATAAAGCCTCGCATAAAGCCGACTACATACGCCACAAAGGAAAATATTATCAATACGCATATCCGTCCGTATTTTGAAAACAAGAGTTTATCGGGCATTTCAGCGGTTGATATTTTACAGTGGCAGAACGGATTGCTTATGCTCCGTGATTCCGAGGGCAAGGGTTATTCTCAGACATATCTCCGTTCCGTGCAGAATCAGCTTAATGCGATTTTCAATCATGCGGTCAGATATTATAATTTGCCGAAAAGCCCTTGTGCCGCAACAAAGAAAATGGGAAAGAGCAAATCGAAAGAAATGCTGTTCTGGACAAAAGAAGAATATCTTAAATTTGCGGAAGTGATGAAAGAAAAGCCTATGTCGTATTATGCGTTTCAGCTTTTGTATTGGGGCGGCACTGTCGCAGTTGAAATTAACAGAGGTGAAACTGTAAGTAACTTTACTAAATGGAAAGCTTTACGTTATCTTATGAAAGACCCTGTAGAAATATGGGATACTTCTCTTAAAGGCAAAGTAGCTGGTACTTACGGTGTTAATATGGGTGATGGTGCTAAGAAACTCGAAGGATTACGTCTGCTTAAAGAAATGCTTTATACTGAAATAGGTAAAGATGATTTAGGTAATACGGTTTATTTCTT
>CAMHPW010000008.1 GCA_946187095.1 uncultured Clostridia bacterium
CTGGTGAAACGATCATCATTGCAATTATCCCTAATATATTGATATATATTCCAAAGAAAGTGATGTTATTATCTTTGACGCACCGCAGCTTTTTGAAAGCGGCGGCGATAGGATGTGTGATGAAATTATTGCAGTTGTTGCACCTGTTGATGTGAGATTGAAAAGACTCATTTCCCGTGACGGCATTTCGGAAAGTGATGTGCTGATGAGAATGAATGCACAGCTTGATGAAGATTTTTTCAGGGCAAATGCCGATTATATCATAGATGGTTCCAAGCCTTTGAAGGATGTGCAAAGGCAGTTTGAAGAAATTATGAAAAAGGTGATGGGAACATGAAAAAGCAGATACAGGCGACAGTAATTGTTGTCATTGTATTTTTCGGCATGATAGGCATTGCCTACGGGCTGAAACACGCCAACCGTGAATATACATACAGTGACTATCCGCTTGCCTATGAAAAAGAGATCAGTGCGGCGGCTAAAAAATATAAAATTGACAAGGCTCTGATCTATGGCATCATCAAGACGGAAAGCAATTTCGATCCCGATGCGGAATCAGGGGTAGGGGCATTGGGACTGATGCAGTTGATGCCGAGTTCGTTTGAGTGGTTACAGACTTATTATAAAGATGAAAATAACTATGTGTTTGATGATTTGAGAAAGCCCGAAGTAAATATAGATTACGGTGTACATCTGTTGGCATTGCTTTCGGAAATGTACGAAGTGGAGGACACCATGATATGTGCCTACAACGGTGGTCTGGGAAATGTGGATTCATGGCTGGAAAATCCCGAATATTCCGATGACGGAAAGCATCTGAAAGTGGTGCCGTTTCCCGAAACGGACAATTACAGAAAATTGGTTGCTCAGAACAAGAGCATTTATAAAAAATTGTATTTCAGTTAAGAGAGGAAATGATTTCAATGGAAAAGGAAAAATCACAGGCAAAACAGCTCAAGGAAAAGCTGTTTATGAACAGGAAAAACGGCATTGTGAAGGCAGGGGCGGAGGAAGTCGCAAAGGCAGATGAATTCTGCAGGGGCTATAAGACATTTCTGGACAATGCCAAAACCGAACGTGATGCCGTGAAATTTGTCATAGAAACGGCAGAAAAAAACGGCTTCACGGAATACGATTGCACGAAAACTTACAGTGCGGGAGATAAAGTTTATGTGAATAACAGGGGCATGGCGATCATGCTTGCCGTCATCGGAAAGAACGGTACAAAAAACGGTGTGCGTCTGGGTATTGCACATATTGATTCGCCAAGACTGGATTTAAAGCCGAATCCGCTTTATGAAAGCAACGATCTGGCATTGTTCAAGACACATTATTACGGCGGTATCAAAAAATATCAGTGGACAACAGTGCCGCTGGCATTGCATGGAGTCGTTGCCCTGAAAGACGGAAATGTGATAGATGTCAATATCGGTGAAGATGAAAATGATACCTGCTTTGTTGTGACGGATTTATTGCCGCATTTGGCTGTGGAACAGATGTCACAGGTCATGACAAAGGCTTTCAATGGTGAACATCTCAATGTGCTTGTCGGAAGCCGTCCTTTCAATGAAGATGAAGAAAGTGAAAGCGTCAAGCTGAATGTACTGAATATATTGTTTGAAAAGTACGGTATCGTGGAAGAAGATTTTCTTTCGGCTGATCTGACGATGGTGCCTGCCATGAAAGCAAGGGATATCGGCTTTGACAGAAGTATGATAGGCGGTTACGGACATGATGACAAAGTGTGTGCTTATCCTGCACTGATGGCAGTTCTTGATGTGAAAGAACCCGAAAGCACGGTTATCACGGTATTGACAGACCGTGAGGAGATAGGCAGTGACGGCAATACAGGCATGAAGTCAACGTATATGGCAGATTTCGTGGCAGACCTTGCAAAAGCTGACGGCATGGAACTGCGTCATGTCATGAGAAAAACGACCTGTCTTTCGGCTGATGTCAATGCGGCATTTGATCCGACTTATGCATCTGCATTTGAGGGCAACAATGCCTGCTATATCAATAAGGGTGCCGTGATCACGAAATACACGGGCAGCGGCGGCAAATACAGCACTTCCGATGCTTCGGCGGAATATATGGCAAGGATAAGAAATCTTCTTGACAGTAAAAATGTTCTCTGGCAGACGGGTGAACTCGGCAAAGTGGACGGCGGCGGCGGCGGAACGATCGCTAAATTTATTGCGAATCTGAATGCAGACGTTGTTGATTTAGGTGTGCCTGTACTTTCCATGCACGCCCCGTTTGAAGTCGTTTCCAAGCTCGATGTCTATGAAACTTACAGGGCTTTGTATGAGTTTTACGCCTTCTGAAACGGCAGACAGTGCAATTGACAGGCTTGTTTCTTGGCAATTTTTACAATAATTATGCGGCTTGATTTGATTTGTTAATTTTTTTGTAACAATTATGTTACAAAAAAGTTTTAATTGTTGACAAGTTCGTGAAATTATATTATCATCTTTCTGATTGGATTCTATTTTTTGCATCCATGTGGTATATTTCAACAAGAAAATGATCATTCAGCATTGAACCCGAATGTTGAAAATAAAAATAAATATGTCCTGACGGACACAGCCTGAAAATATATTATTTTAGATCAAGGAGTGGTGTGGCTTGAAAAAAATAGTGATCAATGGCGGCAACAGACTCACCGGAAGTGTCTGTATCAGCGGTGCGAAAAATGCCGCTGTAGCTATTATCCCTGCAATCATACTTTCAGACGGTGTATGCCGTGTTGAGAATATACCTGATATAATGGATGTAAATCTGATGCTTGATATTCTTGAAAAGATGGGTGCAAAGATCGTCAGGATCAATAAAAGCACTGTCGAGATCGATCCGAGAAATATCAGCAGTTTCTATGCGAATTATGATGAAATCAGGGCAATGAGGGCTTCCTGCTATCTTCTGGGAGCGTTGCTCGGAAAATTCTCGGAGGCTGAATCGGCACTTCCCGGCGGCTGTAATTTCGGAGTAAGACCGATCGATCAGCATTTGAAGGGCTTTGGCGTACTCGGTGCGGAAAACAGTGTGTCCGACGGCATGATCAAACTCAGATCCAACGGACTCAAAGGCGGTCATGTGTATCTTGATGTGGTTTCCGTTGGGGCAACGATCAATATCATGCTGGCGGCAGTGAAAACCCCCGGCAGAACGGTGATTGAAAATGCCGCCAAAGAGCCTCATGTGGTAGACCTGGCGAATTTCCTCAATTCCATGGGGGCGGATGTCAGGGGGGCAGGTACGGATGTTATTAAAATAAACGGCGTGGATCATCTCAATGGTACAAGCTACACGATCATTCCCGATCAGATAGAGGCAGGTACATATATGGCTGCCGCTGCTGCAACGAACGGTGATGTGACCATCACGAATGTGATCACGAAGCATCTGGAATCCATTACCGCAAAGCTGCGTGAGATGGGTATCACTGTGGAAGAATATGAAGATTGTATCAGAGTATGCAATCAGGGCAGACTTCATAAATGCAATGTCAAGACCATGCCGCATCCGGGTTTTCCGACGGATATGCAGCCGCAGATCGCTGTACTGCTTTCGGTAGCGGACGGTACGAGCATGATCACGGAGGCTGTATGGGATAACCGTTTCCGCTATGTGGACGAACTCAAGCGAATGGGGGCGAACATTTCCGTGAGCGGCAAAATGGCTGTCATAGAGGGTGTGGATACGCTGAAAGGGGCACCTGTCAAGGCAACAGACCTTCGTGCAGGAGCAGCAATGATCGTGGCAGGGCTTGCGGCTCAGGGGACTACTTTTATAGAAGATATCCGTCATATTGAAAGAGGCTATGAAAATGTCGTTGAGAAGTTTTCTTCACTCGGAGCGGATATTAAAATCATACAGACGGAAGAACCCGCCAATACAAAATGATCTCTATGGGAAACTCTGTTGAACAAGACAGAGTTTCTCTTTTTATCACGATGCAAAGGAAGATGAAAATGACAAGATTGAGTCCGCTTTTCAGCGGCAGTGACGGAAACTGCTATTATATCGGTTCGGCGGAAAAGGGTATTCTGATAGACTGCGGCAGAAGTGCAAAGCAGATCACTTCGGCACTTTCGGGGATCGGTATCGAAATGAAAAATATCAGTGCGATATTCGTGACGCATGAGCACGTTGACCATGTCAAAGGCTTGAAAACGCTTGTGTCAAAGTATCATATCAAGGTGTTTGCGACAGAGGGAACGATACAGGAAATGAACGTGAAAGGGCTTATCAATGGAAATGTTGATATCTTTCCTGTATCATACGGCGGCATGGCATGGAATGATATGGAGATCAGACCGTTTCGTATATCGCATGACTGCCGTGAGGGAGTCGGCTATGTCATCACGACTTCGGACGGCAGAAAGACCGCTTTTGCCACGGATACGGGTATCGTTACGGATGAGATCAAAACGGCTCTCAAAGGCTGTGATACAGTCGTGATAGAGTCGAATTACGATGAAAATATGCTTTTGTCGGGAGATTATCCGTATTCGCTCAAAAGACGGATACTTTCGAGCAGGGGACATATCTCCAATGAAGTGTGTGCGGAAACGGTGAGTGAACTTGTGGAAACGGGTACGACAAGAATTATTCTTGCCCATCTCAGCCGTAAGAACAATATGCCGTGTCTTGCGGAGGAGGCATCTGTTTCGAGGCTGACTCTCGGCAGTATGAAACGCAATTCCGATTATATCCTGCACGTTGCGGAACATGAAAACAACAGGCTGAAGATCGTTTATTGAGGAGAAAATATGCTGAATGTCAATATTATATGCGTGGGAAAGCTGAAGGAAAAATTCTGGGCGGATGCCTGCAGTGAATATGCCAAAAGGCTGAAGGGCTTTTGCAGCTTTTCAATCATTGAAGTGGATGAGGAAAAGCTGCCCGATCTGCCGTCTGAAACACAGATCAAAAATACTCTTGAAAAAGAGGGACAGAGGATCATATCCAGAATACCGAAAAATGCGAAAGTCATTTCCATGTGTATCGAGGGAAAGCAGAGAAGTTCGGAAAAACTTGCAAAAGAGCTTGAGGAGATGGCAGTGAACGGTGCAAGCAGCATTGCCTTTGTGATAGGCGGTTCATGGGGACTTTCCGATGAAGTGAAAAATCTGTCATTCATGCGGCTTTCCATGTCGGAAATGACCTTTCCGCACCAGTTGGCGAGAGTCATGCTCTGTGAACAGCTCTATCGTGCCTTTCAGATCAGCTCCAACGGCAAATACCATAAATGAGCAATTTTTGAATTTTCTCATTGGATTTATAACAAATTTTTTAAGTTTTTGAACGAAATATGAACGGGAATTAAATTTGTTCATAGTTTATTAATAAATATTTTGCACAAAAAAATATCAGGTGTGTAATATAAATTAAACAAAAACAAGTCAAAAACGTGTTATCAGGGCAGATTTGATGTCAAAATGCACAAAAAAATTAGTGTACTTTTTATGAACAAAAATTAAAAAATTCAAAAAAAACTATTGACATTTTGTTCATAAAGAGTTAATATATATTCAACAAATGAACACGGCATTCAGCCCCTTCAGAATGGACGGTTCAAAAAAAATTTATTTTAAGAAAGAGGTAGTTTATTATGACTCTCCAGCAGAAACTGCTCGCTAAGCAGAGCAAAAAAGGTTTTACCCTCGTTGAACTCGTTGTTGTTATCGCAATCCTTGCCATCCTCGCAGCTATCGCTATCCCCGCAGTTGTAGGTATCATCGACAACGCACAGAAGTCAGCTAAGAATGCAAACGCAGCCGCTCTTGACGGTGCTGCAAAGAAGCTCTATGCAGGCGTAACAGCCGGTTCTATTCACAGCACTACACCTAACAACGAACTCGGTGCTCTTGCTGATAGCAAAGCCACCAAGCTTCCCGCGAAGAATGCTACAACTTCTGATAAGAGATCAGCAGCTAACAAGTTGCTCGTTTATGATGCAGTCCTTTATTCAGGTCTCAGCTCTGCATTTGCTAACGAAAACTGCAGTGACTATGGTTACAGCAAAAAAGATGGTACTATAGTTTATTACAATGGTCTTGATAAGAATGATGATTACTCACAGTTTGCAGCAGGTAGTTATGATTCTGCTGATGGCGGTTTCCAGACCGTAACACTCGGCACAATCTACAGAGCTACTACTACTACTCCTGCCCAGGGTAATAATGGTGGCAATAGCTAATCCGTAAAATCCTGATGCCCATTGAGCAGTAATTAACAGTTGAATCTTCGGTCCCCGATACTCCCAAAAGGAGTTTCGGGGGCTTTTTTCAATTAGCAATGAGCAATGTACAATGTGAAATGAGCAATGAAAAAAGCGGCTTTTGTGAAAAAAGTCGCTTTTGAAAAATATAATTATGCATTATGAATTATGCATTATGAATTATAAATCAACGTCTTTTTCGTAGTCGATGGAGGGGACGTTGAAGCCGAACAGCTTGTAGAAATCGTCATTATAGCCCTCAAGGTCTGCATGGGTGGGGAGGTTTTCGGTGGAGATGTCGCTCCAGAGTGTGTTGACGGCAGTTTGTACATTGTCTGCCATTTCCCGGTCGTCCATTCTGATGCGGCAGGGTTCATCGGTTTCAGCGTAATTTCTCGTCAGCTTGGTATTGAAAAGACGGCACATCTGCCCGATACAGCCTTCGTGAACGCCCTGTTCCTTCATTACTTTATAAAGTATGGAAATATAAAGCGGTACGATAGGGATCGCCGCACTTGACTGCGTGACAAGGGCTTTGTTCACGGAAATATAGGCTTTGATGCCGTCATCGGCATTGGTGATGGCTTTTGCCGTTTCAAAGAGATGATCCTTTGCCTTTCCGATAGAGCCGTCCGCATACATCGGATGGGTGATCTCAGGACCGATATAGGAATAGGCTACCGTCACGGCATTGTCTTCGATGGCATCAGCGGCTTTCAGGGCTTTGATCCATTCCGCCCAGTCTTCGCCGCCCATGACTTTTACAGTAGCCTGTATTTCATCTTCTGTGGCAGGTTCAACGGTGATGTCACTGACAGTGTTATTCTTCAGGTCAATGGTCTTGTTGGTGTAAGGCTCTCCCACAGTTTTCAGTACGGAACTGTAAACTGTGCCGTCAGCCATTGTTCTTCTGGGGGCGGCAAGGCTGTATACGACCAGATCGACTTTGCCCAAGTCGTTTTTGATGATATCGATCACTTTATCCTTGATTCCCTGTGAATAAGCATCACCATTCACACTTTTGGCATAAAGTCCGTCAGCCTTGGCGAATTCTTCAAAGGCGGCTGTATTGTACCAGCCTGCACTTGCCGTTCTCGAACCGTTTGCAGGCTTGTCGAAGATCACGCCCAATGTTGCCGCTCCGAATGAATAGGCGGCAGTGATCCTGGAAGCCAATCCGTAACCCATTGATGCACCGATGACAAGCACTTTTTTGAAGCCCTCTGCATGACTCTGCGATTTTACATAGTCAATTTCGGATTTCACAAGGGCTTTGCAGCCTTCGGGATGTGCCGTTGTGCAGATGAATCCTCTGATCTTCGGTTTTACTATCATAACAAACATCTCCTTAAAAATTTTGTTTCATAAAATCAATGTACTCTTTCATGAGTTTTCCTGTTTCGCTTGCCTTTGTACCCATGACCGCAAAGGCATGGTATGCACCGCTCATTTCAATGGTCCTGACCGTTCCGCCTGCATTTTCAATGAGCCTGTCAAGCTCGATGGAATCCGCATACATCGTTTCGCTGTCGCTGCACGTTATGAACGTGGGCGGAAAATCCCTGTAATCGCCGTATACGGGGGATATCTCATAATTAGCGGGATCATTTTCTCCTGCATAGATATCTTTGATAAGCCCGAATCTTGCATATCGGATGATCTTATCATGATTTGCATTAACAGACCTGTCCAGTTTGCCGCTCATGTCCATCACGGGCGAATGCACGACAATACTTGACGGCAGGGGAAGTTTTTTTGCTTTCAGCCTTAATGCAAGGGCAATGCACAATCCGCCGCCTGCACTGTCGCCTGTAAAGGCAATTTTGCTTTCGGGGTGGTTTTCTCTCAGTTTCATATAAACTTTTTCGCATTCATTCAATGCCGCAGGATATTTGTTTTCAGGGGAAAGCGAATATTCTATGGAACAGACCGTACAGCCCGATTCGGCGGCAACCATTTCGGCATAACGCCTGTTATATGAAACGATGCCGATCATGAAAGCACCGCCGTGTATATAGAAAATGATATTTTCACTTGTCTTGTTCTTGGGCACGGTCATTTCGACAGGGATATGCTCCATTTCTGTCTTTGAAAAGATGATCTGATCGCTTTTGGATTTTTTTTCGGCATCTTCATCAAGACGTTTTCTGATATTGGCAAGACTGTCGGGAGAAGTGGTATCCGCTTTTTTATAAGCCGATGTGAAAAAGCTGTTGATGCCCTTTACCATGATCTTGGTAAGGGGACTTGTTATTTTTCTCTTTTCGATTGTCATTTTGTTATCTCCTTGAATCACTTGAGTTCAATATATTCATTTTTGTCATACAGATCATTTTTGAGAGCCTTGTCCGAACCGTCGGCAGTGATATAGATCTTTTGCAGCATGGTCATGGAATCCGTGAATTCAACTTTCGGGGTAACGTCATAGCAGGGGATGCCCTGAATTTCCGTCAGTGCCGTACCGAAGTCGAATACTAATTTGGAAAGGGGATAATCTGTCTGCAGGTCTTTATCTGCAAGACTCCGGAGAGCTTCCGCAGGAGAGATTTTTGCATCGGGATAAAGCTCCTGATAGTCCTTGTCGGAAGTACAGCCGTTTTCCGTCAGTTTTTCATACTGTCCGAAAAGATTCTTGACCAGGGCAAAACTGCCGTCACATGATACGAGAACATTGCTGCCGACAAAAATTTTCTTGTCATCCTTTTCTGTGTAGAAATACACGGAATAGTAGGACTTGCCGTAATAGTCAACGGTGCCGAAATAGTATTTTTGAAAATCTTTGGCACTCTGGGGAAGTTCCAGTTCCGTCATGCTGCACTTGTCGAGCAATTCACAGGCTTCTTCAAAGCTGATGCTTTCATTCGGCGATGAAACGGTCTTGTTTTCGTTTTTCTGCACGACATAGGCGGATGCCGTATTGCTTTCGGCAGGCGGAAGGTCATCGGAGACGGCATTGTTTTCGGAACAGCCTCCGAGTGAAAATACCATTGCTGCCATGAAAAGATATAATATTTTTTTCATAAAAAATTCCTTCTTCATTTTTCTGATAGTTATAATTTATCATAAACCGTAGTTTTTTTCAATATGTCAGAGAGATTTATTTCAAATTATTGTAAATTATAGACAAAAATAATACAGATATTTGTCATATCAGATGACGGACAGGCGTGACCGGAGGAAAGAAAGAAATGTCAGATTCGACAGTTTGTATAATAAATCGGATATATTTTTGACGAAAAATACAGTTTTGAGAAAAAATTGACGAAATATCCGGTTTATTTTACTGCTATATGTACAAATTATGTGTTTTTACAAAATAAACATTGAAGTCTGAATATTTTTGTGATAAGATAATAAAGAGAAATTATAATTATCGGGGAATTCCGGTAATTTGTTGCTAAAAAAAATTTTTAAGAGTGTGGTGTGTTTATGAAATCAGTAGCTACTGTTCTGCAAATTACACGTGGTCTTTTGATACTGACTCCGTCCGAATATGAAAAATCCGACGGTGGTTTGCAGATTAAATCCAGGAAGGGCGGCTCCGGTGCAGGAACTGTATTCAATGTTCCGCAGGTGTTTGAACTCAATGATTCACTCAAAGAGCGTCCTTATGAGAAGTCTGAGGAATTGGCGGCTTTTGTAAAACGCTGTGCGGAAAGCGTTCAGATGGAGCTGGGCGACATATTCATGTGCATCGAGGATGAAGATATCCTCATCACAAAGGAATATAAACACCCTGTTGCAAAAGATAAGCTCCTTCCGACCTTTGCCCGTGTCGAGGCGGAAAACGTGCTTCATGCAGATGTCGCAAAATATACCGTCCTCAACTTTGAGTACGGTCAGCAGTACGGCAAGGCAAGCAAAAATGAGGATGTTTCGGCATCTCTCTTTGCAATGAATACAGCTCTGCTGACGGATATCCGTGCCAATTTTGAAGCTGCGGGACTGCATATCGTGAAGATCGCCCCGCCGATTGCAGGTATGCTCTATACGGCTAAGATGGATATCAACTCCGCTACAAGAAGTATTGCTCTGTTGAGCGTGGACTATGCGGCTGTCAGACTGGTCATACTCAGAAACGGTGCCCCCGTGTTCCAGCAGTCCTATTCAAGTATACTTGAAGATATCGTGGAACTGCTCATGCTTGAATTCGGTATGAGCAAGCTCGGTGTGCTGGAACTGATCCGTGCAGAAGGTCTCGGTGTCTGCAACAAGTGCCATTCCGCACAGACAAGAAAGCAGACCATGACCATGCTTTCCAATGCAGTCGGTGAGGTTGTCCGCAGTCTGCGTATGGTAATGTCCACGATGCGTATCGATATCGATCTGATCGTTTACAGTGATACTCTTGCAAGGATACCGAATCTTGCGGCTTACTGCCGTCAGGAAGGTCTGAGTGCTCCCAATGAGAGCGTGATCAGTCTTTTCTCCGGCGGAAAGGTTCCCCCTGTTGCAAGTCAGGCTGCTGCACAGAACGGTTATGATGCATCTTCGTTTATTACTCTCAACGGCTTGCTCAATATGCCGATAGGAGAGGCAAACCTGCTCAGAGGAAGCGTCCTTTCTGACGTTGTGAAGGAAAACAAATCCAAGATAGGCAATTTCGTAGCAGGCGGTCTGGGTGTCATTGCTGCTGCATGGATGGCGATCACGGGCGGCTGGTGGGCAGCCCTGCAGATCAGGGAAAATACCGACAATGCGACTCTTGAGGAGCCTAAATACAAGAGGGCAGAACAGCTTGTCAATGACGAGAAGGAATATATCAAGAAATTGGAAGACCTTGCATACGATGTAAGCGTACTTCCGAGAACGGTCATGAAAACGTCCGGTGTAGTCACCCATTTCTATACGGATATCGAAGAACAGGTCGAAAGTACCTCAGGCATCAGCTTCAACCACAATCAGCAGCAGATATCTACCAGTATCGTTGCAAAGGACTTTGATGCGATCGTGGATTTTAAGTATAAACTCAATGACGAGGGCTATTTTCATATCGGTGACAATTTCGTTGCCAATATCCAGAAGCTTCAGGGCAGCAATACGACTACTGAACTGTATGGCTATGCGGGCGGCATAATAGTCACTATTACCGAGCAGGCTCAGGCAGAAGGAGCTGCAGAATTTGAAAAAGACCTTGAAGAAAAAGCAATCAAAGATGCACAGAAGGCCGAAGAGGAAAAGAAAAAGGAAGCAGCTAAACAGTCCTCGGAAACTTCAAAGACCGAAACGAGCCAGTCTTCAAAATCAACGGTATGATCAAGGACGGAGGTAAAAACTTATGAACAAGAAACAACAATCAAAACAGCAGATAACAATACCCGGTTTTGTCTGGGCAATTGCTGTTACTATTATTTTGTGTATCGTATTCATCTTTGTCGTACAGGCACCGTTCTCAAAGAAGATAGACAAGTACAATGCTGACCATGAATCAGCACAGTCAAAGATCGCAATGTTTGAAGATTATCTTGCCCGTGCGGAAGAAGTCGAGAAGAAAATTGAAGAAATGAAAGAGCAGTATAATGAAGAAAGCAAAAAGCTCTTTGTCAATGCGACACAGACACCGGATGATATCAGAAAAATGGTGAATCAGCTCAATATCACACCGAACTCTGTAAGTGTCACGGAAGGTACTGTCGATGGTAAGGGAAGAACATCTTCCACAGGTGATCCGCTTTATGTTACAAGAGTATCCATCAACTTCGTGGGTACAGAGGCTGACCTGCTTTCAACTTTGGATTATTTTGAACTTGAATCTGACGGTTCGTATTATGTCGAATCTCTTACTGTGACGGAATTCAAATCATCATCTGCGGCTGCATCCACCGTTTCATCAGCCAAACAGTATAATATATCGCTGTCACTCAGCCTTTACTTCTTCCCGCCAAAAATTGATGAGGTAAGCACGACTCCTGTTGTTTCAGGCAGTGCGGCGATCGTAAGCGTGGCTTCCGGTTCATCTTCGGCAGCTTCAAAGTCGTAATTTATGAGTATTACGGAATATCTCAATACCGCAGGCGGTATCGTATGGACAGCCGCCTGTGTCCCGCTGGGGATATTGCTGGCATGGCTTGCGGTATTCGTGATCAACAAAGTCCCTGCCAAGTGGCTCTGTGATTACGGTGAAACACCGTCTGATGAACTGCTCAACGGAAAGAGAGTGTTCTTTCAAAAAGAGGGCATGATCATGTCCGTGATCTTTGCGGCAGCTTTGGTGATATGCCGCCTTCAGTTCAACAGGGGATTTGACATATATTTTATTGTACTGTCACTGATCATGTTCCTTGCAGTCATGATCAGCGTATGCGATATCAAATATACGATCATTCCCGATCAGTTCACGGCGGCAGTGGGAATACTTGGTGCTGCTGTCAGCATATATGATATTGCAAGAGGATTTAAGATACTCCATTTTGCATGGTGGTCACCGCTTCTGGGAATCGCAATAGGCGGCGGTGCCATGCTGGTCATAGACCTTATCGGAATGCTTGTATACAAAAAGGACGGCATCGGCTTCGGAGATGTGAAGCTGTTTGCCGCTGTGGGTGTACTGACAGGCTTTCCGGGAACGATATATACTTTTATCATATCATTGATCACTGCAACGATATGCTTTGTCATTATGATTGCAGTCTCAAAAATCAGAGCAAAAAACAAGAAAACGGATACCGAAACGGAAACTTTCGAAGTGAAGGAAGAACTTTCTGAAGAGACAGAGGAAATTTCCGAAGTGAAGGAAGAGACTTCCGGAAGCGAAGAAGCAATTTCCGGAAGCTCCTATCTTGCATTCGGTCCGTATATTGCGGCAGCACTGATGTGCTATGTCATATTTTTGGATACAGTCAATTATCTTGTTAATCTTTATCTTGAACTTTTTTAAACGGAGGACACCATGAGAGTAAGCAACCTGAAAATCGGACAGATCCTTATCAATGAAGGTGATATCACAGAAGAACAGCTTCAAGCCGTGCTTGCCAAACAGAAGGAAGAAGCTCACAGGGGCAAAAGAATCGCAGACCTTCTCATTGAGGAGAAATACGTCACCGAACAGCAGGTCTGCAAGGCACTTGAAAAACAGCTTCTGATACCTTATGTTGACCTTGATTCCCTTCAGCTCCCCGAAGATGTCGGCAGCATGATCCCTGAAGAAATGGCAACAAGCAATCTTGTTGTGCCGATAGAAAAAGAAGGACGTTTTCTTACCGTTGCAATAGCCGATCCGCTGAATTATCAGGGACTGAAGGATATCTCTATTGCGACCAAGATGAAAGTAAAGGCAGTCATTGCCGAAAAATCAAAAATAGAAGCCAAGCTGCGTGAGCTGTATGCCGCCCAGAAAGCCCTTGACGATGCAAAGGAATTCCTTGAATCAAAGGGCGGTGCCAAGACTCAGGCTCAGATCGAGGCGGAGGAAGCAGCCAAGAGTGCCAACGGCGATGACCAGCCGATCATACGTTTTGTCAATAACATGATCGAGGAAGCCATCAGAACAAAGACTTCCGATATTCATATCGAGCCGATGGAAAAATGCCTGCGTATCCGTTTCCGTATCGACGGTCATCTGCAGATATACATGGAAACGGCAGCAGAACTGATCCCTTCCGTTACATCCCGTATCAAGTTTATCGGCAACATGAATATCGCCGAAAAACGTATCCCGCAGGACGGTCGTATCAACTACCGTGTCGGCGGAAAGGAAATCGATTTCCGTATTTCCGTTCTTCCGAGCCTTTTCGGTGAAAAGATCGTTATGCGTATCACGACTTCTCTGGGAATGGAACTGAAAAAGGAAAATATCGGTTTCCTCCCCGAGAATCTGAAAAAATTCGATCATCTTGTCAAAAGTAACCGTGGTATCATTCTTGTAACGGGTGCTACCGGTTCCGGTAAATCCACAACGCTTTATACGGCTCTGCATGAGGTAATGGCGGAGGATATCAATATCATTACCGTTGAAGACCCTGTCGAAATGATCTGCCCCGGCATCACGCAGGTACAGACGAATGAAAAAGCAGGTCTTACCTTTGCGGCAGCCCTCCGAAGCATTCTTCGTCAGGACCCGGATATCATCATGCTCGGTGAAATCCGTGACGGTGAAACGGCCGGTATCGCCGTACAGGCGGCTATCACAGGTCACTTGGTTCTCTCGACACTGCATACTTATGATGCACCGAGTTCCGTTGCCCGTCTTGTCGATATGGGTATCGAACCGTACATGGTATCGTCTGCTTTGCTGGGTATCATTGCACAGAAACTTGCCCGCCGTCTCTGTACGGAATGCAAGGAGGCATACACTCCCGATCAGAATGAGCGTATCGCCCTGAATATACCGCAGGACGAACAGATCACGCTTTACAGAAAGCGCGGCTGTGAACGCTGCAACAAGAAGGGCTACAGAGGACGTATCGCCGTTCATGAAGTCATGATGCTCACGACTACTCTCAAGAGAGCCATCACAGAGGGCAAGAGTACCGATGAACTGCGTGATCAGGCAATTGCAGAGGGTATGATCCCAATGAAAGAGAATGTAAGGCGTGACGTTATTGCCGGTCTTACTTCCTATGAAGAATTTGTTGATATGACGATCTCCAACGACTAATCAATTCATAATTCATAATTTTATAAATTCATTTTTGGCTGAATATTTTTATTCTTGCAATCAAATTCCGGATAGTATCAAAATCATTATGCATTACAAAAAGGAGTAGATTTTAGTATGGATTTTTACAGTCTTGTAAAAGAAGCCGTCAGCAAGGGTGCCTCCGATATCCATATCGCATCGGGCAACCATCCTGCTTATCGTCTTCACGGCAATGTTTTCTTTACAAACGATCCGGCTCTGAATGAAGCCGAAGTAACTGCTATCATCAAGGCAGTCCTCAATCAGTCACGTTTTGAAACTTTCCTTCAGACAGGTGAAGCCGATGCCGCTGTTGAGATCGGTGAATGCGGACGTTTCAGAGCGAATGCGTTCAGACAGCGTAACGGTACGGCTCTGGTACTGCGTATCATCAACAGCGTTGTTCCGGAACTTTCCACGCTCAGTCTGCCTGCTTCCATCAAAAAGACGCTTGATCTGAATTCAGGTCTTGTACTTGTCTGCGGTCCTACCGGTTCCGGTAAGTCAACGACTCTGGCGGCTTTGATCAATGAACTGAACAAGTATAAACAAAAGCATATCGTAACGATCGAAGACCCTGTTGAATTTTTGCACACGCCCAAACGCTGCATCATCAATCAGAGAGAAATCGGACTTGACAGCCGTTCCTATCCGATGGCACTTCGTGCTGCCATGCGTGAGGACCCCGACATCATACTCGTCGGAGAAATGCGTGACCGTGAGTCTATCCAGATCGCCCTGACGGCGACCGAAACAGGTCACCTGGTTTTCTCCACCGTACATACAGAGGGTGCTGCAAAGACCATCGACCGTCTTGTTGATATTTTCCCGCCGGATCAGCAGCAGCAGATCAGAGTACAGCTTTCCACTTCTCTGAAGGCCGTTATCTCGCAGAGACTTCTGCCCCGTGCAGGCGGCGGACGTATCGCAGCTTTCGAGATCATGTTCTGTACAACGGCTATCAGTAACCTTATCCGTGAAAATAAAGTTGCCAATATCCAGCAGTCCATCCAGCTTGGTCAGCAGTACGGCATGATCACCATGAGCAAGAGTATCGATAATCTTCTTGCTCAGGGACTTATCACAGAGCAGATCGCGAGGGCTTGGAACTTCGATATAGGCGATACCGATGCAAGAAGATAAGGGGGGAGTTTAATTGAAGTATAAATATACTGCAATGAACAGTAAGAACCAGAAAAAAGAGGGTACTGTCGATGCATCTTCACAGGTAGAAGCGATCGCCACCCTGCGTTCGAGAGGTCTTATTGTTCAGGATATCAGTGAAGCCGGAAGCGGTTCGGAGGAAAGCATCTGGAATATGGACCTCGGCGGCGATATCCATACAAGAAAAATAAAACCCAAGAAGCTCCTCATGTTTTTTAACCAGATGGGTATGATGATGAAAGCCGGTATCAACCTTTCCATGTCCATGGATATCATGATCCAGACGGAAAAGGATACCGGTATGAAAAAGATATTGCAGGAGATCAACGAGAACCTGTACAGTGGTTTCACACTTTCTCAGGCAATGAGAAACTTTGCAGGTTTTCCCGGTGTCTATCTGAGTATTATCGAAGCCGGTGAGGCTAACGGACGTATCGATGAGGCATTTGAACAGAGTGCATTGATCTGTAAAAAGAGTATGGCACTTTCCAGTAAGATCAAGAGTGCCATGATGTACCCGATCTTCCTGATCGTTCTCGTTATCGGCGTTATCATTATCTTTACCGTATTCGTTATCCCGAGATTCAGCGGTGTCTATTCCGGATTCGGTGCGGAACTGCCGGCGATCACGCAGGTGCTGCTTGACTTCTCCAACTTCCTGATCAATTACTGGTTTATTACGATAATCGTGGTCGCAGCAATCATATTCGGCTTTATCATGCTGAAAAAGAACAATGATCAGTTTGCCATGCTGGTAGCGGAATATCTTCTGAAAATACCGCTCGTAGGACCGATCATCCGCCAGAGTGCGTTGGCACGTTTCTGCCGTCTGATGTCAACGCTGACAGATGCAGGTATCCCGATCCACAGGGCGATGGCTCTGGCAAGAGATGCAGTGCCCAATATATATGTAAGAGAAAAAGTTCAGGCTGTGCTTGAGGACGTTCAGATCGGTGTGACGATCAATGAGGCAATGGCAAAACATCCCGTTTTCGATTCGATACTCGTATCCATGATCCGTGTCGGTGAGGAATCTGGTATGCTCGGAGATTCACTGATGAAGATGGCTGACCTTTTTGAAACGCAGACAGATGAGTCTACCCAGAAACTGACAGATTCCATGACGCCTATCATGACAGTTGTGATCGGTGGTGTCGTAGGTGTTCTTGTAGTTGGTATGTATATGCCTATGTTCGGTATGTACAGCATCATCAAATAATATTTTCCGCAGATATAAAAGGGCGGTTACAACGGCGGTATGGGCGGCGCATATATCAAGCCTGTATACGAAAAAGATGACAATGTTAGTTCTCCTATTGTTGATATCACAAGCAGGC